>CALLBH010000166.1 GCA_938001945.1 uncultured Robiginitomaculum sp. | reverse complement strand
ATCGCGTTTCGTTTCTAAACTACCTTCGATAAAGTCAAAAAAACTTGGCCAGCCTGTGCCGGAATCAAATTTCGTATCGGCCTTGAATAATGGCAAATCGCAACCCGCGCAATTAAATGTGCCATTGCGTTTTTCGTCATTCAGCGCGCTGGTAAAGGGGCGCTCTGTGCCTTCTTTGCGGAGCACATAAAATTCTTGCTCGGTCAAGCGCTCTTGCCACTCCCGTTCGGATAGGTTTGCCCATTGATCATCGCTCATCGCGTTCTCCATTTTATCGCTGGCGATCTTGTCGCCTGCGGCCGCGCTGCTGCAAGCCGCTAATGCGACAAGGCTCGCGCTCGTTAATCCAAAATCTCGCCGTGTGAACATGATATATCTCCTCGTTCTTAGCAATCTACATAGACTAATACGCGCGACGCGCGTGTAACGATGCATCACTAAGGCGTGAGGGGTTAAGACAAGATGCCGCCAAAATCTTCGAATATGTTTCCGTGAAACACATACCCTATTATGACTAAGCCGAGAAATAGAGCCAGAGCTGCCCAAAAATTTGATTTGAACATGTCTAGAGCTCTTTGATCGCCAGACCTAGACAGTGTCTTGATTTGCCAGCGTAAGTGCATCGGATATCCCACAAGGACACATGCGAGAAATGGCCAAAAGAATAATAGCGCCCCAAAATTCGCCTGTAAAATAGTCAGAGTAATTGCGGTAATCACAAGCGCTACAGAGCAAAGGTAGCACATACCCACCCCTGTAATAATTTTCTTGCCAAACCGCCGCGCCGTGCTTTTCACGCCAATGAGCGCATCATCCTCAACATCCTGCATGGCGTAGATTGTATCATAGCCGACAGTCCAAAATATCAACCCCCCGTAAAACACAAGCGCCGGAATGTTCACGCCGCCTGTTTTAATCGCAACAGCGACCAAAAACGCCCAGTTAAATGTCATGCCGAGCCAAAGCTGCGGCCACCACGTAATGCGCTTCATAAAGGGGTAGGCGGCCACGAGCGGGATAGAGCCAAGCGCCACAAGTTTGGCAAAGAGCGGCAAGCACAGCCAAACGCAAAACCCGATACCGACTTGTATGAACAACCATGTCCATGCTTGGCGTGTCGTCACATTGCCTGCGGGTAGGGGGCGCAAAGCTGTGCGCGCGACCTTCGCGTCTAAATCTTGATCGACAATGTCGTTATATGTGCAACCGGCCCCGCGCATGGCGATCGCGCCTATTAAAATCAGCAGCGTCCACACTAAATCGGATAGGTCATAACCAAGTGTAAGCCCCGCAAAAGCCAATCCCATCCATCCCGGCAAAGCGAGTAGCCAATAGCCCACGGGCCGATCTAGCCGCGAGAGCTGCGCGTAAGGCTGCCAGCGCTTCGGTAAGCGATAAATCCAATGCGCCGCGCTAGCATCTTGTGTGGGTGTGGCTGTCATGGCGGCAGGTTAGCACGGGAGGCGTGAGGCGTCACGTTGTGATACGGGAACATCGGTTTGGAAATATAGTCCCGGTTCAGTGATGAAGATACTGGGGCATTCCCCCCATCCCCCTCGCTTCGCTCACGGACTTCCCCCGTGAACGGGAGAAGGTTTTCGTATCATGAGTTCACCCCAGGAAAGATTAATCTTCCCCTGTTTACGGGGGAAGTGGCCGAACGCAGTGAGGTCGATGGGGGCGAGAGCCACGATTGGAGAGCGCAATATGGCGTAAAACTGAATGCCCCATTCACAACGTCACATGAATGGTTTCTCGCCGCCGCGCGCCTTGCTGCGGCAAATGGCTTGACTATTGGCCCTCTCCCCCCAACATCCAAACTATGAGCAATTTGCCTGCGACATTGCCGTCCCTCGCGCGCGCCTTTGAGGCCGAGCGTGAAAGCCTGCGCGCGGCCCTCTCTGAGGGTGATCTGAGCGCGGCGCAGACGGTGCAACTGTCGCGCCGCGCACTAGATCGCACAGGCGCGCGTTTTAGCGACAGCGCCTCTGATGTCGCCGTGCAAAAAGCAGGGCTATGGTTGCTTGAGATGGTGAAAACGGGCGCTGGCGTATTGGACACGGGCGCAAGCGCCGAAGTGATCTGGCGCGAGGCTCCGCCAAACCAGCCCATTAAAATCGCAGGCGGCACATTATTTTACGGCGCGGCAGCATTCTTTGCGGGCTTTGGCCTGCTCCAAGGCATATCCAGCCTCATCTGGGCGTCTGCAATCCTTGCGGGATTGCGCGCCTTTGATCCCGCCCATCTTAAAACCCTGCCGCAGCGCCTGATGTTCTGGCGCGCGAAACCGCTGGCGCTTGAAGGCCCTGATGGACGACGCCACTTGGCCGAAGCCCGCGTTAGCGTGGATAGCGGCGGGTTCGTGGATAGCCTCGCCGACGCGCTGCGCACCGCCGATCATATCTTGCTGCGCCTTGCTGAGCCGATGCCCGATGTGAATTGGTATGATAATTCGCGCCTCGTCGGATTCATGCAAAACCTGCTGGAGGCTAAGGCAGCGGGTGATGGCGACTTTGCGCTACGCCTTGTCGAGACTGAGCTGGGTTCTATTCTATCCTCCGAGGGCATTACGGCGATTGACTATAGCGCCAAAAATAAGCGGCTATTTGATGTCCTGCCTGCCCTCGATAGTGATGGCAAAGACATGCCCGCCGCCCCCGCGCTTATGGCGGGTGAGCGCATTTTGAAACGCGGTAGCGTCTGGACATCGGATTCATGAGTAAAAAACCGACACAAATTGAATTTCTCGGCTATGATTTGGGCCACGGCGAAACCGCAATCGGGCGCGCTCACAGCGGGTCACACCGCGAGCCGGAAATATTAGAATATCACGGTGAGCGCACATTTGTCACCGCCGTCGCCCAGACGGGCCGCGATGTGCGCATCGGCGCTGAAGCGGTAAATCTCGCCGCGCTAAAACCGCAACTGGGTAAGAAAAAGCAAATTTGGGTAAAGTTTAAAAGCCGCGATTTATCCGAGATCGATGTCAAAACGCCGACGCAACTCTTCACCAAGGCCCTGTTCAAAGGCCTCACCGATGAAGCGCAAATTCAAGGTCCATCTAAGAGCCGCTTCATTGTCGGCTGCCCGTCGGGGTGGAGCGTGGAGGACCGTGAAATCTATGCCGATGTGTTCCGCGAAGCTGGCCTGAAAACCTGCCGCGTCGTGCCTGAGTCTCGCGCGGCATTAATGACGGCATTAGAGCAAGGCTATCTCTCATTGGAAGCCGCGCGGGATAGCGTTCTGATTGTCGATATCGGAAGCTCGACCACCGACTTTACCTATTGCCGCGATATGAACGCCGAAGATGTTGGGCATAATTTCTTAGGCTCGGGATTGCTCGATAAATTAATATATGAGCGCAATCTCTCGCGTCAAAAATCACGTAAACAGATTGAAAAACTGATTGCGAAATATCCTCAATATCAACCCATCATGGAATATTGGTGCCGCCTCGCAAAGGAACAATATTTCAATGGTTCTGATGTGCCCGTGGAAACTATCCACCGCTTACCAATTGCAGGTGGGGTGTTGTTTGAAATTCGTATCGACAAAGATGACGCCAAAGCGATTTTGTCTCAGCCGATTAAGGCTCTGAACGGATATAGCTGGCCGCAGGCTTTTGATTATGCGCTCAAAGAAACGCTGGATATGCTCGGCGAGCGCGCGCCCAATACAGTGCTGCTGACGGGCGGGGCTTCGCGCTTGCCGCTGGTTGCGCCTGCCGCGAAGAAGGCTTTTCCAAATAGCACAGTGGTGCGCGGCGCAGAGCCGGAATTTGCGATTGCGCGCGGGCTTGCCTGGCTTGGGCGGTTCGAATATTTGCATGATGCGTTCAAAAGTTCCGTGCAAGAGCTGACGGCGGAAGACGGCGAAGTGCGCGAGATTGCCCGCACAGCCAGCTTTGCGCTCGGTGACCGTCTTGCGCCTGCATTGGTCGACGCGCTGATAAAAAATTGCGTTATTCCGGTATTTCAAGACTGGCGACGCGGCGAGATTGACCGCCTCACAGAGGTTGAAGATATTTTGCAAACCCGCGTCAGTGAGTGGCTGGTCAGCGACTCTGCGCGTAATTCGCTTCGCCCTGTCATTGATGAATGGTTTGCG
>CALLBH010000165.1 GCA_938001945.1 uncultured Robiginitomaculum sp. | reverse complement strand
AATCGATCAACGTATGGCGCGCCGTGAAGCTGGCGAAAGCCTACCCGAAGATTTCATCACGCTCTTGATGCATGACGGCGAGGACGGGCAGCCGCCCTTAACGCCCGCCGAGATCGAAGATCAGCTGATTACCTTTATTGGGGCGGGCCATGAAACGACATCGCGCGCTATAGCTTGGATGGTTTATTTGCTGAGCCAAGATACTGGCGTTCGCGATACAGTCGAAGCTGAAATTGACGCTCTGAATATGGACACACCGCCGCAAGATTGGGCTGCGGCCCTGCCCTATACGATGGCTTGTTTCAACGAGACCATGCGGCTTTACCCGCCTGCTCCCTTTATTGGACGACAAGCCATAGCTGATATTTCAACGCCCCACGTTGAAATTAAAACAGGCGATGACATTTTACTTAATCTCTGGGCTTTGCATCGCCACGAAGAACTATGGGAGCAGCCTGACACCTTTATCCCCGAGCGGTTCATGGGAGACGCAGGTAAAGCCATTCACCGCTTCGCATTCCTCCCCTTTGGGCTTGGACCGCGTGTCTGCATCGGTCAGCGCTTTGCTTTGCAGGAAGCGGCAATTCTAATTGCGCTTATGCTGCGTAATTATAGATTTGAGTATATCGGCGGCGACGCGCCTTGGCCTGTTATGCGGGTTACCACACAAGCTGAAAACGGCATCCCAATGAAAGTGAGTAAGAGATGAAATTTGTAACTCTAAGCCTCGCAGCAGTTTTCCTCGCGGCGTGTAGCAGCACCGCTCCGGCGGAGCCTGAAAAAACTTTTAACTTGGCGGGATCAGAATGGGGCGTAGAGGCCTCATCCGATATTTTCATACAGTTCCAATCCGACGGAAACGTCATCGGGTCCGGCGGGTGTAACAATTTTGGCGGGACATATGAGCAAAACGGCGCGGACTTAGCATTTGGTCCGATACGTTCAACCAAACGCGGATGTATGGGCGAGGTTGGTCGCATGGAGTCTACATTTTTTAAAACACTCGGAGACACGCGGTCTGCGGAAGGGTCTCATCTTGTCTTGATATTGCGCGGCGCAGACGGCACACCTCTGCTTGAATTACAAAGACGAGATTGGGACTAATATGACATTTCAAATAGCCTTTGCCGGCGGCCCTTTTGATCACGCCGAAACCAAGCGCGACACAGAGAGCCTCCAGAAATATGTCGAAGATAAAGACGCAATGGCCATTCTGATCTCTGATGGCTCGCCCGCTTTGCTGCCGGATGGAACGTTGAAACGCGTTCATCCAAAGGAAATGATTGGCAGAGATATTTACGCCCCTGGCCCTTTGTTTTTGGGCCTCGATGACGGCAAGCCGCTTTTTGCCTTTAATCTGAAAGTCGACGCTGACAGCCCCGCCAGTGAAGGCGAGCAGTTTGAAAATATGCGCAATGTTGCGGGGCGTATGGATCCGCGAGATTTGGCCATTGCAGGCCGCGCGAAGTCCCTTATTGGCTGGCATGTTGAGCATCCCTTTTGCGCGCGCTGCGGTAATCAAAGCGTCAGTATGGAAGGCGGCTTAAAGCGCGTCTGTTCCAATACGGCCTGCGCGCGGGAGCATTTTCCGCGGGTCAATCCTGTTGTGATCATGCTTGTCGTGCATGACGATTCCGTTCTGCTCGGACGCGGCGCAACATGGCCTGAGGGCGCATATTCTGCGCTTGCCGGGTTTATATCTCCGGGTGAGACCATGGAAGAAGCCGTGCGCCGTGAAGTCTGGGAAGAGACAGGCGTGAATGTCGAGAACTCAAAATATATTATGAGCCAGCCTTGGCCGTTTCCAAGTCAATTAATGATGGGCATGATTTGCGAGGCAAAGGGCCGCGAGCTTACAATCAACACCAAAGAGATTGAAAACGCGCAGTGGTTTGACCGCGCAACCGTCGAGGCTGTATTTGCCAAAGATTCGGAAGCGTTTCTACGACCGCCGCGTTTTACGATTGCGCATCAATTGCTGCGTTGGTGGCTGACAACCTAGCCCTTAATCGCGCGCCAAATTCCGCACAACGCTGCGAGCACAAGCTTGCGACGCCACACTAAAATAACGATGCACGATAGCCATACAAAACACGCCATCATAAATAGGCCGCCGCCATCATTATTGGGATCAATACCCAAAGGCGTAAACAGGTGAAAACTAATTGCGCCGCTCATGACGCCAAGCCCGATAAGCGCGCCTAGGCCTTGAAAACGGCGAAACGCCGGAAGAAGTCCAAGCAAAAGAAGTGCTGACGCCACGAGCTCGGCGGCCCCAATCGTATATTGTGAAAACAGACCCGTTTGAGCAAAGAGACCGCCCGCGCCAAGACTATCCGCCCAACCATCAAGACGTCCAAATATTTCTTGGGTATTAGGATGATTGGTGAACTTAAACCGCAAACTATCTAGAAACACCAGACTGCAAATCACGGCCAATATATGCGGAATAAATCCGATAAGTTTTTTCATAGTCCCGCGCCCCTAGAGTTCGAATTAGTCAGATAAAATGCTCGGCCATTTCTTATCTGCGCGATCTATAAATTTATCTGCACGTTTTTCCCAGCGTTTTTTAATTCGCTTATTAAAATTGATATAGAGGACATCGTCTTTGATGCTCCACTGCTCGGGGTCACCCGGCGCTAATTTACCTTTGGACACGGCCCACGCGCAATAGCCGCCATAGGCGGGCGCATAGCGTTCTGGCTCGCTGATGAAGCGATTGCGGCTGTCTTGGGAAACGAAGTAAAAGGTCGCGCCCCTATAGCTAAAGTAATATTGCGGATCACCCTTTAGCGGAACGCCATCATGAAAACTCATGGCGTCATAACCGCTTAGCGCGATATTATCACGCCAGCTGGTATAGACCGCTGGCTCTGCGGCAAAGGCAGGTATCGCAACGCTACCAAGGCATAAAAAGGCCATCAGGGCAGATTTAAGTATTAATCTCATAGTCTATATATAATCATTATAGCGCAAATTTCAAAGTCGCGTGGCTACAATTAGGCCTCGCGCGCCTTATCGGCGGCATATGTGCCGAGCATGACAACTTTCTCTGAGAAAAACTGCAATTCTTCGAGCGCGTATTTCATGCCTGCATCCCCGGGATGGCCCTCAACATCGGCGTAGAATTGCGTCGCGCGAAATGATCCACCGACCATATAACTCTCGAGCTTGGTCATATTCAGGCCATTTGTTGCAAATCCCCCAAGCGCTTTATAGAGCGCGCTAGGGACATTGCGGACTTTGAAAATAAAGCTCGTAACACAAGGGCCTTCGCTTTGAGTGCGGGCAATTGGTTTTGGCGCTAGCGTAAGAAAGCGCGTCGTATTATGCGGCTCGTCTTCGATATCGGCTTTAAGGATATCGAGATCATAAAGCTCTGCAGCGAGCGTGCTCGCCACGGCGGCAATTGTTTTATCTTCGCGCATCGCGACTTTGTTCGCCGCGCCCGCCGTATCGATATCTTCCATCGGCGCGATGCCGAGTTTCATCAGGTTTTTCCGCACTTGCCCCAGCGCCATAGCGTGGGAGCGCGCAATTTTAATATCCGACAATTTTGCGCCTTTAACGCCCAAAAGTTGGTGACGAATCGGCAAGTAGTGTTCCGCCGTGATGAACAAATCCCCTTCGGGCAGAAGGTGGTAAATATCGCTGACGCGGCCCGCCAGTGTGTTCTCGACGGGGATCATCGCTGCTTTGGCTTTGCCAGTCTTCACCGCGGTAAAGGCGGCTTGGAATGACGCGCAAGGCAGCGCTTCCATATCAGGATGATATTTGGAACAGGCCAGATGGGAGTAAGCTCCGGCTTCACCTTGGAACGCGATCAGGTTTGTCATTTTAGGCTCTCATGCTCATTTGATTTATACTGGGCGCGGGCGCGCTCTAAATCTGCAGGGGTATCGACGCCATGCGGGGCGTGATCAATCAAAGCCACATCAATGCGCATGCCTGCCTCTAATGCGCGAAGCTGCTCGAGCCGTTCGCGCGTCTCTAGCGGAGATGGCGCAAGTTCGCAAAATTGCATCAATGCTTTGCGGCGATACACATAAAGCCCGACATGGTGATAGACGGGTCCATCGCCAGACGGGGCGCTGGCGCGCGTAAAATAAAGCGCGCGGCCAGATGTGTCCGTATCGAACGCGATGACGGTTTTGACAACATTTGGATTAGCGATGTCTTCGGGGTCAGTCGTCGCAACGGCGAGGGTCGCGATATCGACATCCGGATTATCCATTAAGGCCATAGCCGTTTGCAATATGGCTGGATCAAGCGTCGGCAGATCGCCTTGCACATTGATGATCGTGTCAAACTCCCCCTCAGGGTCAATCTGCTCTAGTGCCGATTTAATACGGTCCGTGCCCGACGGCAGGTCGGGGTCAGTCATTACGGCGTGGTAGTCCGACGCCGTGACAGCATCCCGCACTTCAGGTTCACAGCAGGCAATGTAAATGGGGCCAAGGTTTGCGGCGCTGGCGCGCTGCGCGCATCTGACGATCATGGGCGCGCCGCCAATATCGGCGAGAGGTTTGCCCGGCAATCGCGTGCTGGCCATACGGGCCGGAATTATAATTAGGGGTTTCATAGCCCGCGCTTATAATCGCGCGGGCCAGTTATGCAAAGCCTTAGACGGCCTCGACATTAAGTGTTGCGCCCTCGACGCCAAGGATGCGCAGCTCGTCTCCGGCTTTGGCGTCGCCGTCATAAAGACGGGCGCGCCATTCCGTATCACCGAACTTCACGCGGCCTTCACCGGCAGAGAAATCATCAACTGCAAAGACGCGGCGGCCGGCCATAGATGAGTTCAGATCATTCAGACCTTCATCTTCACCTTTATCAAGGCGCGGGCGTAGATATTTCTCGCCCAGCACCAAGCCAATGACGCTAAGTATCGCAAAGAGCGTCAACTGCATTGTCCAGCCAAGCGGCACGATAAATATGGTGATACCCACGACAAGCGCCGCAAGGGCGGGCCACAGAATGAATGTCGAGCCGGTAAATAGCTCAGCGATTAACAGCACCGTTCCAAGGATAAGCCATGTCCACGAATTCATGCTGCTCATCATGGCGATGAAGGCATTGGGATCGCGTTCCATAATTTATCCTTTCTTCTTGGTGTTATCCAAAAGCGCGCCAAGTCCGCCGACAGTTGCCGCAAGCGAGCTAAGCTCCGCAGGGACAATGACTGTCTTTTGATTTGGCGATTTCGCGAGTTCACCGAAAGCTTTGACATATTCCTGAGCCACGAAATAGTTGATCGCGTTGACGTCACCTTTGGCAATCGCTTGGCTCACCATATGCGTCGCTTTGGCTTCGGCCTCGGCTTCACGCTCACGACCTTCCGAGTCAAGGAAGGCAGCTTGGCGGCGACCTTCGGCCTCACGGATAGCGGCTTCTTTTTCACCTTCGGCGCGTAGGATAGAAGACTGCTTCGAGCCTTCGGCGGTTAGGATCTCCGCACGCTTCTCACGCTCAGCTTTCATTTGCTTGTTCATCGACTGCGTGATGTCATGCGGCGGCTGTAGATCTTTGATCTCAATCCGCGTGACTTTCGCGCCCCACGGGTCAGTCGCGGAGTCGATAACCGTCAAAAGATGACCGTTAATTGCGTCACGTTTCGACAAGACTTCATCAAGATCCATAGACCCCAGAACCGTCCGCAAATTTGTCAAACAAAGCTGCTGAATGGCGTTTTCCAAATAGCTGACCTCATAGGTCGCTTTGCGCGCATCCGTGACTTGGATAAAGACCACGGCATCGGCGGTAACCATGACGTTATCTTTGGTAATCACTTCTTGGGCCGGGACATCGACAACGCGCTCGCGCATATCTGTCTTGTCACCAATTTTATCAATGAACGGGATCAGGAAATGAAGTCCGGGTCTTAGGGTTCGCGTATATTTACCAAACCGTTCAATCGGATATTGAAAACCCTGCCGGACCGAAATGATCGAGCCTTTGACGATGAACAGCGCAAGCGCCGCAATAAAAAGATAAAATAAATATTGGATTTCCATAATTCCCCCGGTTTAAAAATGAGCAGGCGAATTCCTGCTCACACTCTATTTTCGATCTATAATTGATCGAGCATATATTCAGCAGAGCTGACTTTAAATTCGCCGCCCTCTTCTACATTGATTTGCTCAACAACGCCGTCATTGGCGACAATCGAGTAACGCTGGCTCCGCGCGCCCATGCCAAATCCTGTTGCGTCAAGTTCAAGACCCGCCGCTTTGGCAAAGTCGCCATTACCATCCGCGAGCATCATCATGTCACCCGCATCTGACTGCTTGCCCCATGCATCCATAACAAACACATCGTTCACGGACGTACAGGCCACGGCATCAATGCCTTTGGCTTTGAGCGCGTCGGCATTATCTTTAAATCCCGGCAAATGTTTCGCGCTGCAGGTCGGCGTGAAAGCGCCCGGCACAGCAAATAAAGCGACACGTTTTCCTTTGAAAATATCGTCCGTGCTGCGCGGCTCCGGGCCATCCGGCGTTGGAATCATAAAGGTTGCTTCTGGTATTTTATCGCCGACTTTTAGGCTCATGGGTCTCTCCAATAATGTGTTGTGTTAGATTAGATATGGTGTCGAAATCGCCATTTGACAAGATGCCCTTGCTATATTTCGGCGCGGCGTGCGAGTATGGTTTATGAATGATGACCCGCTAAATCTATCCGGACAAGTATTGGTGGCCACCCCCGCCATGGGTGATCCGCGCTTTCACCGCTCGGTTATTCTAATGTGTTTGCATGACG
>CALLBH010000164.1 GCA_938001945.1 uncultured Robiginitomaculum sp. | reverse complement strand
AGTCATGAAGGGCGATTGGGATTTTGATAAGACGGTCTTGCTGGAATTCCCGAGCGAGGACGAGTTTAAGGCCTTTGCCACGAGTGAGGCTTACAATAAAATTGTGCCGCATCGTGACGCGGGCGGAGACATTACGCTGACTCTGGTGAAGCAGCTTCCGCAGCCCAAATAATCCACCGTCATACCGACGCAAGCTCGCTTGCCCGGTATCCATACCTCAATGTTTCACCCTTAGATCAATTCGTATTTAACGGATATTTCAAGGCATGGATTCCGGGCGCTTGTCCCAAGCGCGTCGGAATGACAAAGAGTATGGTATGACCTCCGCCCTCTTCCCCGCTGCCCTCATGCTCGCTTCGGCGATCATTCATGCCATTATCGGGCTGTGGCTTAAAAAGGCGCGCGATAAATTCGTTTTTCGCGCCATACTTGCCCTGACGACAGCGGCAATTATTTTCCCGCTTATCTTTATCGTTCCCCTACCCGCCCGCGCGGCGTGGCCGTATTTAATTGCGGGCGCGGTTGTTCATTACATTTATCAGCTCTCGCAAATCGCCGCTTTTGAGCGCGCAGATATGTCGCTGGTTTATCCCGTCATGCGCGGCACGGCGCCTGCTCTGGCGGCGGCGATTGCGTTTTTCAGTTTAAAGGAAAGCCTCGCGCCGCTCGAGATTACAGGTCTGCTCTTGGCCGCTGCCGCGCTCATCGCCTTTGGCTGGCCTAATAAGAAACGCACAGCCGGATGGGGAACAGCAATGTGTTTTGCAATTCTTTGCGGCATAATGATTGCGACCTATTCCGTTGTTGACGGCGCAGGCATGCGGATTACCCGCGAGGTGCAAGGGCAGATATGGAGCTATTTCGTTTGGTTCTTTATGATGGATTGGGTGTTGATTGTGCCCACGGTTTTGATCGTGCGGCGGCGGCAGTTAAAAACCCTTATCCCGCAAGAATTAAAATGGGGCGCGATTGCAGGAGCCAGTTCACTGGTCACTTACGGCGTGGCGCTAATTGCCTTTTCTCTCGCGCCCATCGGCCCCATGAGCGCCATGCGCGAAACATCAGTTGTGTTCGGCGCGGTGCTGGCGGCGGTGTTTTTAAAAGAGCCCTTTGGCGGACGAAGAATTATATTTGCCACCGTCCTCGCGAGCGGTCTTATTCTGATGCAATTTGGCTAGCAGCCAATTTCTCTTTGCGAATAACGCTGGCGCGTTTTTTCTCTGAATCCGATTTAAGCTGACCACATGCCGCCAAAATATCCCGGCCACGCGGCGTACGAATTGGGCTCGCATAGCCCGCCGCATTGACCATATCGGCAAAGCGCTCAATCGTTGCCCAATCGCTGCATTCATAATCCGTTCCCGGCCACGGGTTAAACGGAATAAGATTTACTTTGGCGGGAATGCCGCGCAAAAGTTTAATGAGTTGCCGCGCATGTTTCGGGCTATCGTTCAGTCCCTTTAGCATCACATATTCAAATGTAATGCGGCGCGAATTATTCAGCCCCGGATAATCACGGCAAGCCTGCATTAACTCGGCAAGCGGGTATTTTTTGTTAATCGGCATGATCTGGCTACGCAATTCATCATTGGCCGCGTGGAGCGAAATGGCCAGCATGGCATTGGTGCGCGCGCCCATCGGGCCGATTTGCGGAACGACGCCGGAGGTCGACACGGTAATACGGCGGCGGCCAATACCGAGGCCTTCGGGGTCGCAAATTGTATCCAAACTATCACCGACAAAGTCCGTATTATAAAGCGGCTCGCCCATGCCCATAAAGACAATATTGGTTAGCTTGCGCCGCTCTTGGGTTGTCGGCCATTCGCCCAAATCATCGCGCGCGACAATCACTTGCAGCGTGATTTCTTGCGGCGTTAAATTGCGCACCAAGCGTTGCGTGCCCGTATGACAGAATGTGCAGGTCAGCGTGCAGCCGACTTGAGACGAGACGCACAGCGCGCCCGTTTTGGACACGTCGGGAATAAAGACGCTTTCGACCTCAATGCCCGGCGCCATGCGGATCAAATATTTACGTGTGCCGTCTTTGGAAATCAGGCGCTCGACAATTTCAGGACGCGCGAGCGAAAAGGCGGCTTCAAATTTTTCGCGCAGCGGCTTGGCGATATTGGTCATCTCATCCCAATCCGTCACGCCGTAATTGTAAATCCAGTGAAAGACCTGTTTCACCCGCATGCGGATTTTCTTGGGCTCAACGCCGACCATCGCCATCGCCTCAGACAGTTCCGCGCGGCCCAATCCCGCGAGCATCACACGCCCGTCCCCATCACGCATGGCGCGCGGCAGGACGTCCGGCAATTCGGGAGTGTTATTTAGGATCTGGGTGGCCATAGCGCGCGCCTGTAACACGACACCGCAAATATGAAAACGGGCAAATGCGGCTGGAGCGTTATTGCACCCTATTGGACAGGGCGTGCGTATTAAGTCTAACCTGCCGCCAAGGAGAGACATATGAACCGCAAATTAGCCCCCGTTATGATTACGATTTTAATCGGTACGCTCATTGGCGTCTTTATTGGATGGGCGGGCGGGCAAGGCGGGCTTGAGTATAAAGATCTAAGTATTTTCCTGCTGGTCGCGCTTCTGGCTTATGTGATTAACTGGGTGGTTTATGTGCCGTCCATGATTGCGCAGACCGAGCATTATTTCGACCTGACGGGCGCGCTGACCTATCTCTCCATGATCGGTGCCGCGCTTTATCTGAGTCAGAATTTTGCCGCGCGCTCAATTATCGCCAGCGCCATGGTCGCCGTATGGGCCATCCGCCTCGGCAGCTTTCTGTTCAAACGCGTCAAAAAATCAGGCAAAGACGGGCGCTTTGATGATTTAAAAACAAATCCGATTGTGTTCCTGCGCGTCTGGACACTCCAAGGCCTATGGTGCGTCCTCACCGTCGCTTGCGCGCTGGCGATTATCACAACGGGCGCAGACAAGCCTCTCGGCATTATCGGATATATCGGCATTGCGGTCTGGATCATCGGCTTTGCCTTTGAAGCCATCGCCGATCACCAAAAAACCAAGTTTAAAAATAATCCCGATAATGAAGGTCAGTTCATCACCGAAGGCCTGTGGGCATGGTCCCGTCACCCCAATTATTTCGGTGAAATCACGCTGTGGACAGGCATGGCGATGATAGCTTTCCCGATATTATCCGGCTGGCAATATGCGGTTTTAATTTCGCCTATCTTTATCTATCTGCTGCTGACAAAAGTCTCAGGTATCCCCATGCTTGCCGCACGCGGGCAGAAAAAATGGGGCGATGATCCAGAATATCAAGCCTATTTGACGAATACGAATAGATTGCTGCCGATGCCGCCAAAGGGGTAATTACCCCATCGACGCCAAATTCGCTTCTGCGACAGGAAAATATACCGGGCTCACCGCAATCGCTTTTTCAAATAACTCGCGCGCTTGATCGCGTCGTCCGCGTGTTAGCGCGATATAGCCTGCATCATTGAGAACCTGAGCGGCGCGGCCTTCGGGTACGTCTTTGACAGCAGCATCGAAATCGGAGCCTAGCGCGAGGACCATGCGGCGATTATTGTCGTAGCGGCGAGAATTGGGATTTAAGGAACTGGCTTGCTCGAATTTTGCGAGCGCTTCGCCGTAGCGGCGCTGCCGCATCAGGCTCATTCCCATATTATTGATTGCTGCCGCGCGATCAGAGCCCATGGCAATGGCGCGGATAAATATATCTTGAGAATCGATATGACGTCCGCGCGCATCATAATAGAGTCCCAACGCGTTCCACAGACGCGCATCGGAGAGATTGCCTTCAAGGGCGCTATTTAACGCGAGCTCTATGTCATCGACACTGCCCAGCGCGACATCACACAGCGTTAGCCCCGCGCGTCGGGCATCGCTTGGAGTCATTGCGGCGTAGAGGCTGCGGGCTTCTGAAAATTTACGCAGACCCAGCGCGCTATCGGCTAATCCGAGGTGGTAGCTCTCATTGTTTTTGTCGTCATGGCGCAAGACTGTGAAGCCATCATAAGCGCTTGCGTAATCGCCATTCTCCAGCGCGGTTTGCGCTGCCGTAAACCTCGCAGATACATCGACTTCGCCAACGGTTTCTGGCGCGACCATACGGACATCAATCGCGGGCTTTACGGAGTTCGCGAAACTCGCAGGCGCAAGAGCCAGAATGGCGCATATATACAAAGCGCGCATTAAAATGCTCCGGCCAAACGAATGCCCGCGGGCAAAAGCAGCATGACCATGATCGTCGGGAAGATAAAGACGATGAGCGGCACAGTTAATTTTGCCGACAAGGCGAGCGCTTTTTCTTCGGCACGCAGCATGCGTTTGGCGCGCATGTCATCAGAGAATGTCCGCAAAGCATGGCCGAGCGAGCTTCCCATTTCTTCGGATTGTTTCAGCATCACGGCCAAAGCTTTGGCTTCTTCGAGATCGATACGTTTAGCAAAATTCATCAAGGCTTCGTGGCGGTCGCGCCCCGCGCGCAGCTCGAGATTCATCAAATCCAGCGCAACTTTTAACGCAGGATAGCGGCGGCCGAGTTCATTGCTGACACGGATCATCGCGGCGTCGAGACCCAGGCCCGCCTCGATACAGGCGACGAGCAAATCCATCATATCCGGAAAGCCTTCGCGGCAGGATTGCGTGCGATTTGATTTACGTTTTTTGACCCATAATTGCGGGCCAAATAATCCCGCGAGCATCAGAAGCGCTGCGCCAAACATCAACAGAGACGGACTATATTGGCGTGATAAATATCCCCAACTGAGCAGCAAGATAAATTGCGGAATGAT
>CALLBH010000163.1 GCA_938001945.1 uncultured Robiginitomaculum sp. | reverse complement strand
TGGCCGCGATCATGGCCGTCTTGGCCCATCTTTGCGATCAAGATTTTCGGCTTACGATCTTCCATGGCGACAAAGGCTTCGATTTGCGATTTGGCTTTTTGAAGCGATGGGTTTTTTGGGTCAAAGCTGGAGGTGTAAACGCCTTTCACGCCTGCGGGCTGGGCGGCGTAGCGGCCATAGACTTTCTCCAGGGCGCTGCTCATTTCGCCGACTGTGGCTTTCTTGGCGGCGGCGTCCACGGCCAGCGCGAGCAGGTTGCCTTCGCCTGTATCTGCCGCTTTCGTCAGCGCGTCGAGCGCCTCCATCGTTGCCGCTGTATCGCGGTCGGCTTTCAGCTGTTTTAAGCGCGCAATTTGCCCCGCGCGCACGGCGTCATTATCGACCTTTAATAGCGGGATGTCGTCCTTATCGGGTGATAAATATTTATTCACGCCGACAACGGTTTGCGCCCCGCTATCAATGCGCGCTTGAATGCGCGCCGCGCTCTCTTCGATGCGCAGTTTCGGGATGCCCGCTTCAATGGCTTTGGCCATGCCGCCAAGGCTTTCAATTTCGTCAATATGGGCCTGCGCGCGCGTGGCTAGATCATGGGTCAGGCGCTCAACAAAATAGCTCCCGCCCCACGGGTCGATTTGCTGATGATGCTTGCCTTCGGTCTGCAAAAATATCTGTGTGTTACGCGCAATACGGGCCGAGAAATCCGTGGGCAGGGCAATGGCTTCATCCAGTGAATTGGTGTGCAGGCTTTGCGTGTGACCATCCACGGCGGCCATGGCTTCGATATGGGTTCGTCCGACATTATTAAACACATCTTGCGCCGTCAGCGACCAACCCGAGGTTTGGCAATGGGTGCGCAGCATGGTGGATTTTGGGTTTTCAGGATTAAATTGACTAATCATGCGATGCCACAAAAGGCGCGCGGCGCGCAGCTTGGCAACTTCCATGAAATAATTCATGCCCACAGCCCAGAAGAATGACAGACGCGGGGCAAAGCGGTCAATATCCATGCCCGCCGCAATCCCTGCGCGCGCATATTCCAAACCATCGGCCAGCGTGTAACCGAGCTCAATATCAGCGGACGCGCCGGCCTCTTGCATGTGATAGCCGGAAATCGAAATGGAGTTAAATTTCGGCATGTGGGTGGAGGTATGGGCGAAAATATCGCTGATTATCCGCATGCTGGGCAGGGGCGGATAGATATAGGTGTTGCGCACCATGAACTCTTTGAGGATATCGTTCTGGATTGTCCCGGACAGATCTTTCTGCGCCACGCCTTGTTCTTGGGCCGCCGCAATATAGAGCGCGAGGATTGGCAGAACCGCGCCGTTCATCGTCATAGAGACCGACATTTTATCGAGCGGAATTTTATCAAAAAGGACCCGCATATCATAAAGGCTATCAATCGCGACGCCCGCCATGCCGACATCGCCTTTGACGCGTGGATGATCGCTATCATAGCCGCGATGGGTCGCCAGATCGAAAGCCACGGACAGGCCTTTTTGACCCGCCGCGAGATTGCGGCGGTAAAAGGCATTACTGTCTTCGGCGGTCGAGAACCCCGCATATTGCCGAATGGTCCACGGGCGCTGTGTGTACATGGTGGGGTAGGGGCCGCGGATATAAGGCGCGCTGCCCGGGTAGCTATTGAAGTGGTCAAGGCCGGCGACGTCATTCGCGCTGTAAGCGGCTTTGATGTCTATGCCTTCAGGCGAGGGCCACACCTCGCCGCTACGCTGCGATTGCGATGCGGTGCCGAGGTCGAGTTTGGTGAAATCGGGATTTACATTTTTCATAGGTCACCCCCTCCGCCGCTATTCAGCGGCACCTCCCCCCTCAAGGGGGAGGGAGTTCTTTCTTGTTTAGACGGCGCAGCATAATAGCCCGCTCCCCCTTGAGGGGGGGGCTGTCGCGCAGCGACTGAGGGGGTGGCGCGAGCAAAGCGAGAAACTATAACCATGCCGTCCCCCGCACTTTAGCCGCTCGGACATTTTCTGCCGGATGAAGCGTCACGCCAAGGATAGGTTCGCCGTGCTCTGCGCGCTTTGCTTTCCCTGCGGCGATGCGCGCGTGGAAGGCCGATAAATCATCAAACCCGCCTTCGTCTTCAATGCGCTGAAATTCTGCCCATGCCGCTTGCGCAAGTTCGTCCGTCATGTGCTCGTGGAAATAACTGCCATAGGCAGGGTCGCTGACATGGCCGAGGTGGCTTTCTTCCATCATCAACAATTGCATATTGCGCGCAATGCGATAGCCAAATTCATCGGCGTGACCAATCGCGTCGGTAAAGGGGCGCAGCGTGATGTAATCCGCGCCGCCCGTGACCGCGCCAAATCCGGCGCTCATGACGCGCAGCATATTTGTCCACGGATCAAGGCTTTGCATCATGCGTTTTTGGCTGATGGCGTGAAGCGTAAGGGCGGCATTATCTGCGCCAAATGCTTGTGATATACGGGCATGAATACGCCGCGCGGCGCGCATTTTGGCGATATTCATGTGGCCGTCTTGGTCCGTTGTGACCTCTGCGCCAATATGTTTCGCGCCAAGCTCCGCGCCGAGGAGGCGGTAAGCCTTTGTGATGCCCGCTGCCATATAGGCGAGCTCTTGCGCGGCGGTGCCGCCCGCTTCAGATATAGATGCGGCGTTGACCGTTACGAGGTTCCACGATGAAGGAGCCGTCTGCACGAGCGCTTTTAGATTTTCTGTATCCGGTGATAATCCGAGGTTAACGCAGGCGTCACTTAACGGTTTAAATAAATCGAAAACTCCGGCATTATCATGCGGCGCAATCGTAATCGGAATTAAGTCTGTGTGAACGCCTTCCATGATGCGAGCGACATCATTTGCGCCGAGCGTAAGGGCATGTTCACCAATCGAAATCCGCGCCGCGCTGGCCCCGCCTTTCAAGTCGCGCAGCAATTGGCCGTTGGCAAATTTAATATCGGGATCGCGCACCGGCGCGCAGATGTGCCATGGGCGACTGTCTAGCAAAGGCTGCGCGCTGCGGGGCAGGGCGGCAATGCTATTGGGGCGGTCGGCCGCATCCGATAATGGGCCGCGCGCAATGCCGTCTTCGGTCTGGCGCATGAGCGTTTCAAACCCCGCGCCGCGCAAGGCTTTTTCTGCGTTTTCGCGCCAAATGTCTCGAGAAGATTGCGTCATGTGATATATCTCATTATTTGCCTGAAACTCCGCCTATTTGGCCTCACTGTAAAGTGTTCTATATATAGAACGCCGGGGCTTGAATTTACAGTGCGGGCTAATTATATCGCCAATGTAACAGAGGCCATGGCCTCCCTATTTAGAGGCATATCAATGACCGACGCTGCAGCTGCTCCTGTCAAAGTAAATCCAAACGCTCCAACGCCCGAAACGGTGATTGATGTCGAGCATTTTACGGACCGTTTGTTCTCGTTCACGATCACGCGCCCGCCCGCCTTTCGGTTTCGTAGCGGAGAATTTGTAATGATCGGCTTGCCGCCGCTTGAGGGACAGAAGAAACCTATCATGCGCGCCTATTCAATTGCTTCGCCGTCATGGGACGATAAGCTGGAGTTCTTTTCTATCAAAGTACCGGACGGCCCGCTGACTTCGCGCCTGCAAGCGATCAAGCCGGGCGACAAAGTCCTGCTCGGTAAAAAATCCGTCGGAACATTGGTGCTCGACGCTCTCACGCCCGGAAAACGTCTCTATATGTTTTCAACCGGCACAGGCATCGCGCCATTCGCGTCCTTGATGCGCGACCCCGATACCTATGACCGTTATGACAAAGTTATCCTGACACACACATGCCGCCAGCG
>CALLBH010000162.1 GCA_938001945.1 uncultured Robiginitomaculum sp. | reverse complement strand
GCAAGCCATTGCCCCGCAACGCCAATCAAAAGGATTGGAAGTACATACCCAAATCGCTCACTTGCCGTTGTTTTAGGAAAGCAGGCCAAGGCCAATGCAATCGCGATAACAAAAAATAGCGCGGCAATTTCCAGCGTATTTATCGCGGCCAAGCGATCATAATAATTGGCGGACGCCCCATGACCCGAAATTGCATTAAGGGCAAACAGCCCTGCCCCGCCAATCCCGACAACGCCGAGCATTTTCAGACTGCCTTTTAAAATCTCTAAGGGCCGTGCGCCGCTTCGTATGGATAAGACGAAACAGGCGATTGCAATGGCCAGCATCACCCATCCCCACACTGTGGAATATAGGACTGTGAACATCCCATAGACGTCAAAGAATACCGCATCTTTGGCGCGCTTTGGCAAATCCGCCCCGACAAGCGCGCGGGATAAATCGAGCCCTTGTGACCCCATGTGTTGCAGCGTGTTTTCGCCCAGCGCGTCCGGCGTAATGTCGGGCGAATGATAATATCCAGCCCGCCCGATGTTTGCGATATTATAAGCGATATAATCGCGCTTTAGCGCCGGTGTTAAATCCGTATCATTGGGTAGCACGCTATAGACAAATGTCGAGAGCGAAGAGGCGCTAGGCTGGCGCACGGAGCGGGCATAGACCCGCATCGCATCGCCATTACCGGCGGACGTCTGGAACATATTGGCCGTGCCGCCCCCGCCGCGCGCTTCGAAATTGATCACCGCGCCAATTGTATCGCTCAGCGGGTTTTCGCCATAAAACTGCCGCGCGCCGACAAGACCGATTTCTTCGGCGTCGGTGAAGAGCACCACAATATCTCGCGCCCTATCCTCAGCGGAGAGTACACGCACTATTTCTAATATCGCTGCCACGCCGATCGTGTCATCCGCCGCGCCGGGCGAGCCCCAAACGGTGTCATAATGCGCCATCAAAAGTAGCGGTTTTTGACTACGGTCTTTGCCGGGCATAACACCGATAATATTATAGACGGACATTGAAGCTGTATCTTCGCCGCTCCAGCGATTTAAGCGATCCAGATAACCCTGCGCCATATCGCTCTCGCTAATGGTCACTTCAAACCCGATATCCTCTAGGCGGGTTTGAAGATAGGCGCGCACTTTGGCGTGCTCGGCGGTGCCGGGTGGATGGGGGGCGCTAGAGATAATACGCACATCCACCATGGCGCGCGCGGACGAAAATTCATTGGGCGGCGTATCGATACTTTTGGGTGCAGGCGGCGTTGAGGCCAAAACGGCCAAAATTATAGCGATCACCAAAGTCAGTAAAAATAATCCCCAATTACGCATCATCTACTCCGCGCGCTGTCCGTAAATATCAAGCTCTATGACCTCGCTCTTGCCTGCCCCTTTTGCAAAGTCCTGCACGGGGCCAAGCTGTGTCTGCTTGTCGCCCACGATCACATAGATCATCATGCTCTCGTCTAAATAGTCTTTGGCAACGCGCTGAAAATCATTCGTCGTCATCGCCACCAATTCGGCTTGCTCATCTTCGACAAATGTATTGGACAGACCATAGCGGCTAATATTGCGCAATGTCCCGAGCTTCGCGCCCAGGCTTTCAAAGGCGCGGGTATTTTCTTTGATCAGCTTTTGCTGCGTCATCTTTACGTCGTCATAATCAAATTCCGGCCCGTAATTAATTAGCATCTCGCGGATCGTCTCGAGCGAAGCCCCCGTGGCGTTGGCGCGCACGCTGGTTCCGATTGTGAAGGGCCGCGTCACCGTGCCATTTGGAACGCTGGAATAGGCCCCATATGTGTAGCCTTTTTCAATGCGCAACGTCTGGGATAAATCCCCGGAAATGCCGCCGCCGAGTTTTTCATTGGTAAAGACGATTTTGTTGAAATCGGCATCGCCCGTCGCAGCGGTGAGTTTCCCGATACGCAGCACGGATTGTTTCGATCCCGGCACGTCAATAAAGAAAACGCGGCCTGCATTATCCTGCGCGGGAATATCATAGCCCGCGCGCGGCGCGTCCGATGGCGTGACCGCGCGTGACAGTTTCGATAGCCCGTTGACCGCGCGCTCTGGCGGTATATCGCCGACAATATGAAGGCGCGCCGGCGCAGAGAGGAGGCCGCTATGCGCGCCCTTTAAATCACTCATCGTAATCCCCGCAACGCTATCCGCACTGCCGCCGCCCGGACGGCCTAGCGGATGGTCACGGCCATAAATCAGGCCGTTATAGGCTTGAGACGCGATGGAATTGGGATTGGCTTCGCGGCCTTTAATCCGCGTTAGCGCGGCAGATTTCACGCGCTCGAAATCAGCCGCCTCAAAACGCGGCTGCGTTAGGATTTCAACAGCCAAATCAACTGTCGGTTCAAAATTACGGGCGAGCGTCGTCACGCTGATGACGGTCTCTTCGGATGTTGAATAGACATTGATGGACGACCCTAAAATGCCAATGGCTTGCTCCAGCTCGGCGGGCGTTTTACTGGCTGTGCCTTCGCCCATTAAATCCGCCAGCAGTGAAGCGCGCCCGTTTTGAGCGGCGTCTTCGGACCAGCGCCCGCCCGGCAGAGTCATATCAAATTGCACGAGCGGAATTTCATTTGTCTCAATCCCGCGCAGCGTTATGTCGCCCGGTAAATCGCGCGTCCAAATCTCGGGCATTTTAAGCAGCGGCAGTTCGCCAAAGGGCGGCTCAGAGCGGTCATGTACGGTTGGTGTTTTCTCAAAATCCGCCAACGCGCCTGCGCTGACCTCTTCGCTCGCCACATCGGATTTTACCTCTTCAATCCACACGCTGGCGCGCTCTGCTCCGCTAACAGCCAGCGCCTCTTGGCCCTTGGGCACGAAACTGGTCATGATGAACGGCTTGTCTTTGATATAGGTCTCATAAACGCGGGTCACATCGGCGGGCGTGACATTGCGAATATTTTGCGCGGCAATGACCGAATAGGCGGGGTCGCCCGCAAATTCATTATTCGTCGCGAGGTCACGCGATTTCCCCAGCACGGTCGACAG
>CALLBH010000161.1 GCA_938001945.1 uncultured Robiginitomaculum sp. | reverse complement strand
TAAAAGTGAAATCGCTCACCCTTTCGTCCCCAAATACCGCTTCTTCGCCTCTTCCTGTCTTCCAAAATCGCGGACCATATTTTCAATCGCGATTTCGTCGCTCTTATCGGCGTAGCGGAATTCGCTGTCGGCGTAGCGGTTTATTTCTTGGAGGACCATCTCAACGGTGATGGGTTTGGACAGATCGGAGATCATGGCTTTCTTGGTATCGTAATCCTTGAGCAGGAATAGGTCCGGTTTTTCCATCCATTCATCCGGCAATTCAAAATCCATGGCGCGGACTTTGATTGCGTCGGTAATATTTTTAATCGCGCGGCCTGTGAAGCGCTCATCGACATTTTGGATATTATCCAAATAGGTTCCAATCTTGGCGAGCGTATCCAGCTTGCCGAGCTCTTTGGTCGTTTGCTCATAGACCCTAATCAGGCCGTCTTCTTTGGGCTGGCTATGGGCCTCAAAACTTCGCGCGACAGCTTTTTTGAGTTGCTGCGTTTCAAATAATTTGTGTTTCCCGACGGGGATGTCGTGGTTCTTGCCCATCAAGATATGCAGAATATCAATATAGTCTTCGCGGCTTTGCGGCCCGTCCACGAGGAAGCGCGCGCCCGCGCGTTGACGCAGCGCGTCATCGACATTTTCGGGGTAATTGGAAAACATCCCGAATGTGCAATTGCCGCGCACGACGGTATTTGCGCCTGCAAAACTCTCCATCAATACGGCGGTAATTTCGAGCTGCCCCGCGCTGCTCTGGCGGTCGCCGCGTTTACCCGCAAGCTGATCAATATCGTCAATCGTGCCGAAGCCGATTACATTGGGATCAATCACATTGTTAAAGAACGCCTTTGCATTTTGCGCCGATTTACCTTGGTAGCTATCGATGCTCTCCGTGGAGAGATTTTGATAGCGAAAAGGATATCCCGCATTTTGGCAATAGTCATGGATTAGACCCGCCATCATTTGAATAAGGATGGTCTTGCCCGTCCCCGGTTTTCCGTCGCCCATAAAGGTAAAAATAAATCCGCCGAGCTCGACAAAGGGATTAAGCTTGCGATCAAAATCATAGGCCATGATCATTTTAGCCAGCTTCATGGCTTGATATTTCGCGATATGATTGCCGACAATTTCATTGGGCTTTTTAAAGCTCATGGTCAGCTTCGTGCTGCTGCTGCGACCATAGGGCGTGAAGCCATTAATTTGGAAATCATCGGCTTCAACTCGGTAACTCACGGCGTTAAAGGCCTCAAGACGCGGCAGGTTCGAAGCGCGCAAAGCGGCCTTCTCCATTAACTGCTCAAGGAAGGCCGAAAGAGTAGGAATAAGCTTGTCTTCGGTGGTCGCGTGGACGGCAAGATTTTGATCCAGCTCCCATAGAGCGCCCGTCAAGGCAAGCTGGCTATTATCGGTCAGGACTTCTTCGACTTCGCCGACTTCGATGTTGGTTTCGGACGCATCGGCATGGGCGTTCGCCAGTAGAAAGCTCGTCATATTAGCAAAGACATGCAGGCTAATCACGCTGCTCGCCGCCAGGAGTTCAGAAAATTCGGATTGTTTTGCGCCCGATAATTTACCCTCGAGATTATCTTTAAGCAGCGCAGACAGACCCGTATGGTCAGCAAATTGATCCGCGACCACCATAGATGTGGCCAGCGCGCGGCGTAGCGCGTGCAGGACATTGGCTTGAACCGGGCTCATCAATATATCTTCGTCATCCGCTTCTTGGACGCGGTTGATCAGATGCACGCCTTCGGGGCGGGCCGTAGATTTACTGACCAATCCCGGCGTGGTGGAACGAAAGCGGCGGCGCGTGCCAATGCCCGAAGAACGCTCTTTAGCGGGGGACGCAGCCGACTTGGCTTTGGCCAGACGCGGCGTATGATCAAACCCGTCGAGCAAGCTTTCCGCCGCGCTATATTTTGCGCGGATAAGCTCTTCTTTGACTTCCATTAAATCGGATGGGTTTGACATAATCTTCCTATTTGTAACTTAGAATTTTTTTATTTCGGCCAACGACATATTTGCGGACGCCTTTAAATTCATCCTTCTTCTTTTCTTCGAGAACCTGATAAGCGCCGTGAGGCAAAATCAGAGAGCGGCGAATTTCGGTTGCCCCGCTATCGGCTTTTGCAAAAGCGGTTTTATCCAGCGCGTAAACTTGGCGCTCGGCATGTTTAAAGATACCGACTTTTTCTTTTTTGGTGCTCTGCGAGACAAGGCTCTCGACGGTCCAGGCCAGCGCCCAGTCCAAACCCGCAGCGCCTTGGGCTTGGGCCAGAACATCACGCAACGGCCCGCGCTGCTCTGTGAAAGCATGGCTGTGCATCGGGCCTAGATGAAAGCGGCGCAGCATTTTGGGATGCAGCGTATCAAAATCCTCATCAAAGCCGCGCGCAATCGTCAGCAGGTTTAATCCCGACACGGCCTGCGCCATTAAATGGCTTTGCACGCGCGGCCAGCGGCGCTCATCATGGGGCAGCGGACGGTAGGATGTATCGTCCACTTCCATCAAATATATCACCGGCAAGTTAGTCTGGCTGTCATAGGCCGCCCAGTGGATCAGATAATGACGTCGTCCTGCTTTGAGGTCTTTGCCGACCCAAATGATTTCGGGATGGTTTTGCGACAGGAATAAATCCTGCTTGGCGAGATATTCATAATATATACGCTGCGAGAGCGCATATTGAAGCTGCGTTGGCGCGCTTTGATTGGTGAGGATATGATTGATCATATCCTTTTTTAGGCGTTCTTGAGACGGGAGCGATTTCAGATGCCTTTTGGCCTGCACCGCATCGGCGGCCATTTGCATAATCTCGCGGTGCACCGGAAATCCGCTATCGGATCTGTCGATGGTAAACTCGGCCGTAGCCTGCCCGCCGACGCGGTCCGCCATCAAATATTTATAAGACAGCGCCGTGAAGGTATTGGAGAGCGCCGCCAGATAGCCCTTGAGCATTTTCGCCTCAGGCGTTGTAATCAGCTTCTCAGCTTTGTACAAATCGGCGACTTCGCCAAGGTGAACGATGATACGTTCAAATTTGGCGAAGTATCGGCGTGAGGCCTGTGCGCTTTTAAGGACTTTGTGGTCGTATGTTAAATCCACGCCTCGGGCTAACCTTGGCCCTGACCGTAAGCATTTTTATCGTGCATCTCGACAATCTTCTCAAATCGGCGGGCAAAGCGCTCATCGGCTTTGACTTTCTCCTCAAGAACCTTGCGGGCAAAGACGATGTGATCCTCATGAGACTCCATCATATCCGCCATACGATTATTGGTCGCTGCGCCAATCGCCGCCATCGCGACTTGGGCTTCTTTATCTGTTGCCACGCCAATCTCATTGATTTGGTGAGCCACTTCTTGCTGCTGGGCCGTTTTCAAAGATTTCGATAGAGCATCATAAAGCACAACGCGCTGTTTCGTGTCGGTCTGTAGCTTATTAATCAGGACCATTTGCGTCGCCGCTTGGTTCTGAAGGCTATCCAGCCACGTTTTACCCTTCTCGATGTAACGCTCCAGCGTCTGGCTTTTCGCCAGTTGAACCTGCTCGGCTTGCGCCAGCTCATTATATTGCGAGTTCACGGCAGCAAGCTCTGACTCAATGACGGAGCGCGCTTTGGGCGCGGTCGTCGCGGCCAATTTGCCTTCAAGCTCAATGATGCGCGGATCAAGCGCCAGTAAGTCGGCTTTAATTTGCTCAAGCGCATTCACCGCCGCTTCGCGGTCTGTCAGCGTGGTCGCAAGGTTGGCTTGCACCTGCTCTTTATGACCCTCAAGGGCATTGAGTTGGTCCGTCAGCATAATCTCAATCGTATTAGACTTGCTTATCAGGTCTTGGAGCTTGTCCTCGATCGAGGCCACGCGGATACGCTCTTGGCGCATCATTTCGGCGCGCTTCTTAGAGAAGACGCCAACAAATTTCTCCCATCCGGTTTTTGACCGCATGGAGTCAAAGTCTTTAGAGAAGCCCGATGTGACGTCATCAAGACCAAGAATAAGCTCGGCAATATTGGCGTTCATCGCTTCGGCGTGCGAGTGTACATCGTCAAGGGATGCATTTTCAATATCGAGCGTAATATCTGTGCCCTGCGCCATCTTGGCTCGGGCTGTATTTATACGCGTTGATAATTCGGCCACGCGCGATTGCGACTCGGCGACTTGTTTTCTGGATTCTTCGATTTGTGCTTCGAAACTGGACATCAGTTACCCCCTCTTTCTTATTATATACATGTAGTGTCTTTGGCGTCATTTTCAATCGCTGCAATGTCGATTTTCAACGCTATATGTAGGATTTTTGCCCATCGCAGCGGGGCTTGATATGTATTACGACGAAACACATGCTCTATAATAACATGAAATTTGCCCCGCGACGGGACAGATTTTTCAGAGACTTTGAAAATCTACATTAAGACTTATTTTGCCTCAATTTTCAGCTTTCACTCTAAACCGCCAAAATCAACCCGGTGTTAACCATAACATTCTCGCAATGACCCAAAGCGGTTCACGTTAACCACAATTGGCATGGCAATCGCACCAAATAAAACACAGCGCGTTTACGGGATGTTTTCCAAGATGCGGTATCACAAGTCAAAAATGGCGGGTAGAATGAAATTAGTATCAAACGCAAAGCGCGTCGCAAATGACGCGCGCAAGCGACCAAAAGCACGCAAAGTTGAAACGCTAGACGAGTTCTCAGCGCGCACCTCTGCGCCAGTATCAAAAGCGCCTGAAAAAACGGCCACCGGTCGTCCACGCGTGGCTGTTTCCCAAATTAAAGTGCCCGAAAAGCAAATGAGCAAAGCCGCGCTTCGCGCCGCATTGCGGGTTGCAGACGGCATAATTGTTACAGCATTAATTTTGTTTGTGATTTGGAATTCATATGTTGGCGTGAACGGAAAAGACATTATCGCTCCGCTTACAGGAGGGCTGCTGGGTACGCTTGCTTTTGGCGGCGCCATGTGGGCGATGCGGGCACATGAATTTGCCGCATCCGAAACTTATGGCAAACATTTAAAAACTGTATTGATCGCCAGCCTCGCCGCCATGGGAATTTGGTTATCCGCCGCCCTCATATTGCGCCCGGACACATTTCTGCCAGACGCCCTTGCCATTGCCGGATTGATTGCAACGGCGGCGCTCGTCTTGGCGCACAGCCTTTATTACGGACAAGTTCGGCGCATGTATAATCAAGGGCAACTCATGCCAACGATTGTCATGCTGGGCGCGACTGAAGGCGCTCGCCGCCTGATCGAAGAAAATGCGCGAACGCGGGAGCTCAATATCCTCGCCATATTTGATGATCGCCTGTCCCGCGCGCCGCACAACATTCACGGCGTTCCTGTTGTAGGAGATGTGAATGATCTTATGACGTGGGATGCCCTCCCCTATATTGACCGCATCGTTGTTGCGCTTCCTAGCCTCGCCGAAGAGCGCAAGGCTGCCTATCTAAAGCAAGTTCACTTACTGCCGAACCGATTGGCTTATATTGATGATGAGTTTGAGACTCTGGATCATGTGCAGCAGCGCCTCACACAGATCGCTAATATCGGCCTTCGTGAAGTCACAGGAAAGCCAAAATCCGGCCTTCATACGCTTGTAAAGCGCGCTATGGATATTTCAGTTTCTGCGACATTGCTAATTCTCGGCGCACCTTTTCTGGGGCTTCTCGCATTAGCAATCAAATTGACCAGCCCCGGCCCGGCATTATTTAAACAACCGCGTCACGGTTTTAACAACCGCGTTTTCCACGTCTATAAATTCCGCTCTATGCGTAATGACATGGCCGATAGCGAAGCCCGTCAGCAAACCCAAGCTGGTGATGCGCGCGTCACCAAAATTGGCCGCATCATTCGCAAGACATCGGTTGATGAGCTGCCGCAGCTTTGGAACGTCCTCAAAGGCGATATGTCCCTTGTTGGTCCGCGCCCGCACGCCGTGGGTATGCGCACCGAAGGGAAAAGCTCTATGGAACTGGTCAGTGATTACGCCCATCGCCATAAAGTTAAACCGGGCATGACAGGCTGGGCGCAGATCAATGGATCGCGCGGCCCTCTTCATAACCGCGAAGATGTGGCGCGCCGCGTCAAGCTTGACGTGGACTATATCGAAACCAGCAATGTGTTCTTCGATATTATGATCATGCTTAAAACCATTCCTTGCCTCCTCGGCGATAGCGAGAACATTCGATAGATATGACTCTTTGGCGACAAATGCTGGGATATATCCCTGTCAATCTGGCGAATATTATCGTCAGTTTTGGCTCGATATTGATCCTCACGCGGCTGCTCGATGCAGCCGAATTCGGGCGCTATGCGCTTGTTATGGTTGCCATGCAGATGGTGCACACCTTGGCGTTCACATGGATGGAAGCCTCCATGGAGCGCTATCATGCGCGCGCCGTTCGCGAAGACAATCTGGCTAACCACCTAAAAACATTGTATAAATTAGGCGCAGCATTCTCCGCGGCTGGATTTGCTCTGTTCTTGGTGATTATTTATGTCCTGCCGCTGGGTCAGGATATGAAAACGGTTCTGACCTTTGCGCTTGCCTCAACCTGCATTCAGACGACCATGCGTCTTGGATTTGAGGCCCACAAAGCTGCTGACCGCGTGACTCGTTATTCCGTGCTCTATTCGACACAAATGATGGTAAGCTTCACCATTGGCATTTTGCTTATCCTGCTCACCCCACTGCGAGAAGCCGGTCCATTTGCAGGCTTAATTGTTGGCAATATTATCGTCCTCATGATCGACCTGCCCTTCATGCTTAAGCGCATGAAAAGCGGCGTTTTTCAACCGCAGCATACCAAAAACTTCATGCTCTATGGATTGCCGATTTGCTTCTCTTTGATCCTCGAAGCCGCGCTATCCTCTTCTGATCGCTTTGTGATTGCCTATTTGTTGACCGACGCCGATGTCGGGCGATACTCGGCAGGCTATGGCCTCGCTAACCGCGCAATTGATGTGCTGTTTATTTGGATTGGCCTTGCCGTCACGCCCCATCTTGTGCGCACCCTTGAGGGTTCCGGTCTCGCGGCGTGTCTTAAAGAACTTAAATCTTACGGCGCAATTCTACTGCTTGTGACGATGCCGGCCGCAGCCGGTCTGGGTCTTGTTGCGCAGCCGGTATCTCTCTTGCTTGGTCCGGATGTGCGTGAAGTCGGCGGAGAAATTATTCCGTGGATTGTCGGTGCGGGCGTGATTAACGGTATGATTTCATATTACATCCAGCGCGCCTTCATGCTGGGCGGTAAGACCATCATGCTGCCTGTGGCGATGATATCGCCCATGGTTTTAAACCTGATCCTGAACTTTGTATTACTTCCACCATTTGGAATTATGGGCGCAGTCTATGCCACGCTCATCTCTTATGGGTTCGGTATTGTCATCGCCTTTTTGATGGCGCGGCGCTATTTCCCGTTACCTTTGCCATGGGAAGCCTTTTTAAAGTGCAGCCTCGCCTGCGCCGTTATGGCCGCTGGCGTCCTCGCGCTACCGATTTCTGAGGACATCAACCCTCTCGTTGAAGTCATCATCAAAGGCAGCGTCGGCGCCACATTATATTGCATCATTGTTTACGTCACCAATGCGGCAGACTGCCGAAGCTTGGTTGGCGATATGATGTCTCGTTTTTCACGTAAAGCTGTGGAGGCCTAAATGATCAGTCCGCATACTTATAATATCAATCCAGCGCCGAAGCTGTCTGTTCTCGTTCCCTATTATCATGATGATCCGTCGGATTTGCTGCGGGCCCTTATCGCGCAATCCAGCGGCGACGTCGAAATTTTGCTCTATGATGACGGCACAGCGGACGCTGAGGTCAACAAACGCTTGCAAAATATCGCAAAGACGGGGGGCGTTCCTGTCACGCTCCTCTTTGCGGCAAAAAATATGGGCCGCAGTTATGCTCGCAACAGCCTTCAAGCCGCTGCAAGCGCGCCGTGGCTTCTATTTTTAGACGCTGACATGATGCCCGAGGACGATGAGTTCCTTACGCGCTACAGCGCTGTAATTGATGATAATAGCGCTGATATTATCTTTGGTGGATTTACGATGCCTGAGCGCGTTGAGCCGCAATTTGAACTGCATCGCGCTTTCTCTGCGGATTCAGATTGTTTAACCGCTGAGCAGCGCAGCGCCTTTGGCCCAAAATATGTTTGCAGCTCCAATCTTGCTGTTCGCAGCGCGATACTCGACGCACAGCCTTTTGATACGGCCTTTACGGGTTGGGGATGGGAAGATAGCGAATGGGCCGCCCGCGTTGCGGGCAAGCATCGCTTGTTACATTTGGACAACCCTGCGGTTCATCTTGGTCTTGAGTCGACTGACACTATGTTAAAGCGCTTTGCCACAAGTGGACAAAATTACGACCGCTTCGTGCGCCGTCATCCTGATTTAGCGGAAACATTATCTCTGTTCAAAGCTATGCGCATCTTGTCGGCTGTGCCCTTTCAGGGATTGATGCAAGCTCCGTTAAAACTGGTTGTGAAGTCGGCAGTCATGCCGATCGGACTGCGTCTTAAGGCGCTCAAATTGTGGCGCGCCAGTTGGTACGCTGAAACATGTGACGCAACACACATTCGCCCCTTAGAGCTCACTGAGGTCGTGACATAATGCAGCCTTATGCTCCATCCAACACTTTAGTCGATAAGATATCGCGCCGCCTACGCCCTCTGCGTAATACGCGCAAACTCGCCATTAAGCTGGATAAGCCGCTGATCTCGATTAGCTTTGATGATTTTCCGGTTACGGCCATCACAAACGGCTCGGATGTCATGGAGCAATATGGTTGGCGCGCTACATTTTATACATGCGCGGGATTAGAGGGCATTACTAATCATCACGGACAGCATTTCAGAGCAGAGCATCTCTTAAAGCTCCAAGCGGCTGGCCATGAAATCGCAGGACACACGCTTGATCATCAGGACTGCTCGGTGCTCTCTGATGATGCTGTCTTAACGCAAATTGAGAAGAACAAAGCTCGCCTATGCGACATTGGCATCACGCAGTCCATTGATGGATTTGCCTACCCCTTTGGCGCGGCCACTGCTCCGCTCAAGAAATTATTAAGTCACAAATTTGAGGCCATTCGCGGAATTAAAACCGGACAGCACACACATAGCGCGGACTTGAATGAGCTAAAATCTTGCGGCGTTTACAGTAGCACAATCGATAACGTTATCGCGCGTATTAACGCCCTGCCCGCCGCGCCCGCATGGTTGACCTTATTTACACATGATATTTGCGACGCGCCCTCCCCTTGGGGCTGCACGCCGGCCGAATTTTTACGCGTTCTGGACGCCATCGCCGCAAGCCGTGCTGATGTTCTGCCTGTGCGCGAAGCTGTCCATTTTTTGAGAGGCCAACATGACCAATAGAGCTTACACCAACAATATCATTAGCGTCATCATGCCAACATTTCGGCGCCCCGATGGCCTCGCTCGAGCGCTTGAAAGCCTGATGAAGCAGCACGCGCCTGACCATGATATTGAAATCGTGATTGCCGACAATTCACCCGAAGCCACCGCGCGCAAATATGTAAGTAATTTTGCTAAAACGAGCACCCATAAAGTCGTCTATGTGCACGCCGAAATTCCAGGCGTATCCAATGCACGCAACGCGGCTGTCGCAGCCTCAACAGGGCGGTATATTGCGTGGCTGGATGATGACCAAGAAGCCGCGGACAATTGGATATTTGAGATGATGGCGACGGCGCGTGATTGCGGCGCGGCGATGGTGTTCTGCCCGACCTATGCAATCCTAGAGGCTAAGACGTCTAGCGATACGCAATATGTAAAATTCTTCTCCCGGCTTGCCGATCATGTCCGCGGACCAATCGAGGAGTTTTTTGGATGCGGAAATAGCTTGATGGATTGCTCTAAATTCATTCTGCCTGACCCTGTCTTTGACCCGCTGGCCAATGAAACAGGCGGCGAGGATGACTTGCTCTTTACGCAGATTCAAAAGCAAGGCGTCATCACCGCGTGGACGCCCGATACCCATACCCAAGAATACATCCCGGCTGGGCGCACAAATCCCGAATATGTCCGCAAACGCGCTTTGGCCTGGGGGCAAGGACCAAGTGAAATCGCCCGTGATGAGAATGACAATGTCGCCTTAGTTAAATGGATGTTGATCGGCACGCTTCAGATGACTGCCTATGGCATCCCTATGCTGGTGACGAAGCTCATAGATCATCCCAGCCATATCTCTTGGCTACGTAAGTTTTGGGAAGGCGCTGGCAAAGTTTTTTGGTCAAGCAACCTTAGGCCAAAGCTGTATGGCGCGAGTTCGCCCCTCTCGGTCGCCAATAAGACATAGTCGGGCGACCGTCGCGCCAATAGGCCGGAGCAAAGCTAAACATCTTGGCCGTCGTGGCCACAAAGATCACCCAATCGAGATGATTTTGTTGAAGAATTGTGCTTTCTGACATGGACAGAAATCCGAATAATATCGTCGACAAAAGCACCCAATAGTTCTCGACGCCGCCGCGCGCGAGGCGGTCTAATCCTAAAATCAGCGTGATTAAATATGTCACGGCAAAAATACCGATGCCGACAAGACCCACAGAAAGCCATGTTTCGATCCAGCCATTATGCGCAGTCGGGACGCCCCAATCGAGCTCAAAGCGAACCCAATAGCTTGGCCCTAACGGGTCCATCCAAAACGTTCCATAGCCATAACCCAGCCAGGGGTGCTCGCCAATGGCGCGCATCAAGCCATCCCAAATTTGCGTCCGGCCCGTAAGTGATGGATCTTTACCGATTAGGGCAAACATTTCTTCGGGTATGAAGGTCATACAAAAGCCAAAGGCAACGCCGCCCACAATGGCAATATACATGACCGGAATACGCAAGAGGGGATTGGCCCGCATGATGCGAACAAATACCATTCCCCCAATCATCAAAAGCGCAGCCAAGAGCGCCGTTTTAGACGTGCACATCAAAATCGCAATAAAGGCCAGTACGCCCATAGGCACCCAAATCCAGCCGCGCTTTGGCGCCATCGCAAAGGCGCACATAAAGAGCAACACAGCTTTGGACATCTGCGCCCCGAAAGAGTTTTTCTCAAGCCACATGCCGCGCCACGTGCCCTCATGGATAAATTGCATTCGCCCATATTCAGGGATCGCTATCGCAAAGACATAACTGCCCAATGTCAGAAACGCGAAAGCAATCGCCAGACGCTGTATGAGTCCATACCAACTATATTTTGCCGCCAATAACAGACCGAAACTGGTCGTCATGACAATCGCCACAACGCGGCGCATCGTAATATCAGGCGAAATAGACCAGAAAAAACTGAGCCCGCACCATGCCACACATATAATCAAAAGCGGGTTGAACACGACCATGCGCAAGAATTTGGGCAGGTTTTTCAATATGAGCGCCATGATAATTAGGTAGCTTGGATACCAGAGTAACCGCAGCATCGGATTTTCATAATCCAGATCATTATGATCGGTAAAAACAAGCGCTAAAATCGCGCTCGAGAAATGCAATATAAGCCAGAATACCGCAATTTCTTCCAGCCATGAGATAGCCTTCAGGAACGCACCATTGCGCGCTCGAACTTGATAACGGTCATTTGCAGCTATTGTGCTCACGCGCTATCCCCATAAAGTTGAGGCGGGGTATACTCGTTGACGATTGCGCCGACACATGTACCGCCCGAAGCCGTAATTGTCGACATTGCGCCGCCCGTCGTTGTGTCTCCGCGTCCGGAACTAATCAGGAGCGTTCCGTCAACTTCGCCTAATACTGTGCGATGCGCCGCGCTGCGGTCCAGTGACGGCACATCAATAAAACTTACGGCATAACTATCACGCAATGCGTTCCAATAGTCACGACTGCTCGCAAGATGTACATGTTGCCCATCTTGCATTTGATCCCAGAGAAATTGTGACACGACAAGACCGCTACCCCCGACGGTATGCAGCGCGCAATATCCGGCTTGAGCAGCAATCGGGTCGTCGACAACAATAGGACTGACTTGCCAAAACGGCAGAACACCAAAGCTCGCATCATAAGGTCCATTTAGCGCGCCATGAAGAGACTGCGCCGCAGGTTCGGATAAAGCTACATATTGAGCATTCTGTGAAAAATCTAAATCGATAAGCGCGCAGCGTTTTTCTTCGCTGGCCGCCTGCAGGGCCAGAGCGCGCGTGACAAAACTCGTGCCCATAGAGGCCGCGCCCGCACAAACAGCAAAGACTTTGCCGCGACCATCAGCTCGCGGCGTATCCAGCAATGCGGTTAAAGCCGCAGCAATATCCGGCGCGCTCATAAGCGCTAGCCTTGATACGGCGTTTGGCCAATAACAGGAACCTGCTCACCGTTCGGACCTAAGACATATTGAACGGGCTCTTCATAAGTCGGAGCGGCTTGCATGGCCGGCGCGCCTTGAGCGGCCAGTGCAGCGGCATAAGGATTATCCGTCTGCACGTGACCATAAGCATAGCCATCCGTTCCCGTCATCTGGGGCTGCTCGCCATAGACAGGGTCAACATAAGGCTGATTATAATATGCCGCGGTTTGATCTTCACTGGCGACATAAGGAGTCGGGCCGGCTGCATATCCTGTATCATATTGCGTGCCCGCATAGGCCGCTGCGCCGACTGCCCCGGCTTGCGCGGCAGGTGCGTATGGAACATTCGGTTGATAATCCGGCATTGGCGTTTGAGGTTGATAAGGCTGCACAGGCTCTGGGACGGGCATAGCTGTTGGCTGATAGTCATCATTACGGCGACCACGTCCATCACCACTGCGCGTTCCGCGGCTAGGGCTACCCCCATAGATGGATGGATCAAGGAAGACCCCCAGCAAACCAACCATCAAAGCCGTCATGGCTGCACCCAGTAGCGATACGAAGCGCACAATCTTTTTCATGTTGCGGCCTTTACGCGGTAAGCTCGCGCGATTGATGATTTTAACATTATCTGAGCGCGCTTCCGCTGTTTCCTGACGCACAAGTGCATCCTGTTCGCGCGCATTCAAACCCTCTAGACGTGCTTCGAGTGTTTTCTTTTCGCGCAATAAGTTTTGATGTGTCGGGGAGAGCGACGTCATGCGAGCGAGTTTTGCCTCAGCGGAGCGTAATTGCCCGACCAAGACAATTTCCTTTTCGCGCAGACTATCGGCAAGAGCCTGATGCTTCGCGCGTTCTGTCTCAAGTCCTTGATAGACCGTATTTGGACCTGTGCGGCGGCCGCCCTGCGCACTTCCGCCGCCAGCAGTCATTAATTGACGAATCTCGGCGATTTCCATTTCTTTAGCCCGAACGGGGTTTGAGCTTGGCAAATATTTCGCGAGAAGCTGCTTACGCTCAAGTTCGGCCTGGGCCAAACGCGCCTGAACGCGGTCTTCACGATATAGGTCGATTGTCGGCTCTGTGCGGCGCAGCGTATCTTCGGTTGCAGCGAGGGCTGCCTCTGACTCGCTCATTGCGGCCCGGGTTGCATTTAATTGTGTACGAAGCTCTTCGGAGCGCTTTTGTACGCCCCCGCGCTCACTATCAAAATCAGCCAAACCATTTTTGCGCAGGAACGCGCCAATCGCATTATCTACTGTGCGGAGTTGTTCTTCGGTCGCTTCGCGCTGTTGAGAAATAACCTCACTCGCGCCTTCGTCAAACAATGTACGGCGATAAGACATATAAGCATCAATAGTCGCATTGAGGGTTTGAACCGCGACCTCAGGGTTTTCATGCTCGAAATTCATATTGATAATAGACGACTTAGGGACAGCGGCCACACGGAAAGAGCTTTCAAACTTTTTAAGCATGTCATTACGCGCCGTCAGTTTAACGGTGCGGTTTGAACTGGCCAGCTTGCGCGCATCTTCGGGGAAAAGACGCGACGGCCCAACTTCGCCCATGACTTGCTCTAGCAATTCCGGATTTTGCATGATGCCGATTTCATTCAGCGTAATCGAGTCCGGGGTTGTCACAAGACCGCCGCCGCTCGTGTTGCCCCCTGTCAGGGGATTGTAAACATACTCATCGCCCAGCGTGACCATGATGGTACCACCCGCCGTATAAGTGCGTTTCATCTTTCCGCCGAAATACCATCCCAGCGCCGCGAGCAGGGCAAAGATGATCAACATGGGGATAATTTGCTTTTTGAACGACCGGATCACGGCTGGGATGTGAATTCCACCGCCGCCGCCATTATCATATCCGCTATTACGGGCTGTTTGACTCATAATCGTCCCCAAAGATGCATTGAGCGCAAATCGCCCGTGCAATGAATTGATTAACGGTATGACGTCCTAAAATTTAATATTTCCTTATCCATTTTTGTTAACACTTAGAAAAACGACATTAATGTCACTTACAGGCTGTTTTCATGACCAAATTCTACAAAAATCGCGCTAAATTGGCTCTTCTGGCCACCGCTTCGGCAATTTTAACCATAACAGCTCCGGCGCAGGCCCAGCGTTATGCCCCCAAAACGAATCAGCCCGTTTACCATAATCAGGCCCAGACCCGCGTCGCGCCGCCCGTTTATCAACGCCGAGTCATTCAGCCTCAAGCCCGATATGCACCACAAGCTCAACACCGCACCCATCGCGCGCGCGCGCCGCAGCAAAAACTGTCGTGGATTGACCGCATGTTCACACGTAAAAACTTCAATCAATATGATAGTTTTTCTGATCGCATGCGTGATCGTCGCCGCCTACCCTATCAAATGCCCGCTCGCATTCCAGATCCGTTAAATCAGTTTCAACGTTGGCAAGATTCAGAGTCTGAATATGCTTTATACCCAGGCGACCAGATCGATATTGTCGTGCCCAGCGCGCCAGAATTGTCTAGAACGCTAACAGTTGGCCCGGATGGCCGCGTTGTTATGCCGATGACAAAACCTGTCATGGCGGCTGGTAAAACAATGCAAGATGTGGGCGCGGCCCTATCGTCTCAGCTTTCAACCCAGCTTCGCGATCCACGCGTAGACGTGACTCCGCGTGCTTATGCACCGCAGCAAATCTTTGTGGGTGGTGAAGTCGGCCAGCAAGGCACATATACATTGCCCGGACCGGTTGGAGCGCTCGAAGCGGTCTTTATGGCGGGCGGGTTTAGCACCAGCGCCCAAACAAACCATGTTGTTATTTTACGACGTCATCAAAACGGCCGTATGATGGCGCGCCTCGTCGATTTTCGTGACGGCTTGAATAATCCGCGCAGTTTGGCGGATACGGTTCAACTGCGCCGCGGCGATATAATCTTTGTACCGCGCAGCGATGTCGCTGAGGTGGGCCTATTTATGCAGCAATATGTGCGCGGTGCCCTACCCGTAGACATTGGCCTTAGCTATAATCTAGGCGACGGCTTTACGAACAATTAGATCAGGCCGCCGCATAATGCGGCGCCGCCTAAATACTCTGCCGCACGTTTAATTACGCTGCGGCAGTTTGTTTTTGAACGCTTTTTTGCTCAAGCAACCAACCGCGCGCCGCGCGCTGCGCGAGAGTCACGTCTTGACGGCTCATCATGTCGGTCATGTCTGCGCGGTAAGCTTTAGCAGGTTCACTGCCCATCATCGCAGCCAGATTGAACCATTTATGCGCCTCAACAAAATCAGGACCACGGTCTTCGATTTCCGTTGAATACATCAAACCCAATTTGAACAAGTCTTGATGGGTCGCTGTTGCTGTGATCGCCTCATGCGCCTCAGCCATTTCTGTGTCTGTAAAGGCCATAATTGCCTCCTTTAAATTTACACCATTCACCTAATGCCTCCGGTTTTCCGGTTTGCATTGCCAAGATAATTACCCCTCTCGACATGAACAGAATTGCGCCGAGCGATTGACATAAGGTTAATTGCTGTAAAGCTTAACAGACACTTACCTTAGTTAAATGAAGTAAATTTGTGTTTATAATTGATTTAAAATCAATTATTGAAGACAATTTTGGTATAATCTCTAAGTAAACTTATAAAATTGAGATAGAATTAGCGATGGTTTCGCAAATAAAAGAAAAATGCGATTCAGCTTACTTTTTTTTATTTTGCTATTTTATTCCCGTTTTGGGACAGGATATCAGTCGTAGAACGTTGAAACTTCAAGTAAATTTGCACGGTCAGCGATTAAATTGTTCACATTCGCCAGTGGATCACCATAGCCAATCGCCATTCCGACCAAGACTTCGTGCCCCTCATCTATACTTAGAAACTTATTCGTCACGGACGGCCAATTGCGCCACCATCCCTGCGGCGCAGTATGAAGCCCTTCTTCTCGCGCAAGCAACATGATCGATTGAATAAGAATGCCAATATCCATGTGTTGAGGCATTTCAAGGCGCTGATCCCCCGTAATGATTATGCCTACAGGCGCATCAAAGAACACAGCATTATTGGCTAGCCAGACCATGCGCGCCATTTTATCATCACGTGCGATACCAATCTTATCATACATGTCCTGACCTAACTTATAGCGCCAGCTACGATGCGGCTCCCATAAATTAGCGGGATAGGCCGGGTGGCTCGGCTCTTCCATATTCCCAGATAATGTCTTGGCTTTGGCATCAGCCTTAAATTCCGCCAAGGTCTCGCCCGTCATCACATGGAGTTTCCAGGGCTGCAAATTCCCACCGGACGGACTACGCATTGATGTTTGTAAAATCCGCTCAAGAACATCTTTGGGCACAGGCGTATCCAAAAAAGCGCGGCAGGTAATTCGCGAATTTAGGGCGTCTGTGACGCGGCCCGCTTTATCCGTAGATAATGCCATATCAGTCTTTCTCATTTTTCTGCGATAAGCGCGCAATAAAACGCAATACAAATATATCGACAATACCAATCGCCGAACCAACCATCACGCCATAGGCAATGTTATCTGTTTTCTTATAAACTAAATAACCGATACCAACGGCAAGAATAAGCGCGCCAAAGATCATGCCCTCTAAATTATTCTTTTTCATTTGGGGTCCTTAGCGTCATCAACATCATTTGCGAGTGTTGTGAAATAGCGCTTGAACATCTTGCACCCCAGATAGTGAAACGTCGCCGGAATCAGCGCAAAGATCAAAACCCACCAATTTATAGATCCCGCAAGCACATATGTGATTACGGCCACAAGGGCGACAAATCCAATCGCGCCAAAAACACCGACCCGAGATGCCAGCTTTGCTTTTTTAAGATACTCGTCTCTGGATATATCAGTCATAACTCTGTGTCCTACAGACAAAAACGCCGCGCAAGTCTAAAACCGCGCGGCGTTTAATTTAATGTGGAACGGCTTATCCTGTTTTGGATACGCCTTCATCTTTTTGCGCTTTGATCGCAGCCTCTTCGGACGCCGCGATCTCTGTTGCCTTAGAGCCAGCTTCGATGCGGGCTTCGCGGCGACGGGCAATATCATCGGCTTCTTTTTTGAAGTCGACAACAACGCCGCCCACGGCGCTATATTGCTCAAGCTTGATGGCTTGCTGTTGATTAACAACCTTCACCGCGCGGAGCTCTGATTGCGCATCAACGAGGCGGCGGTTTAGGTCGTCAAAGTTTTGACGGGCCTGAACGAGCGCCTGGCGATTTTGCTCTAACTGTTTAGATTGATCATCAAGCTCTTTTTCAAGACGGCGACGACGCTTTGTCTCTTCAGCCATCATTGTTTTAAGATCGATAAGTTCACGGTCCGCGCGGCGAGATACATCTTCTTTAATCCGAAGCTGCACTTGATAGTCCTCAATTGAAGACTGCAAGCCGAATACTTCATTTTCACGATATTTTATATTCTCATCAAAATTACGCTCTTTAATTGAGAGTTCATTTTGCAATGATTCAAGACGCGCAGCTTTATCAATCGCGCTGTCACGTAATGTTCCAAATTCCAAACGTAGGGACTTAAGCTCAATCTGCGCAGCTTCGCGCTCTTTGGCGTTGCGTTTGTTAGACGCATGAATTTCTTCGACGCGTTTCTCAAGCTCTAGGTTTTTACGCGATACCGTTGACATCTCTGCCACGATGCGGCTGTTCTTTTCGGCAAGAACAGTTGCGTTATCACGCTCTAGATCAAGCTTGTCTCGCATATCATCGAGTGTTGCCGTTAGCTCAGAAACTTCTTTGGACTTGGAATCTATGGATTGCTTCAGTGAACGGATGGTTTCTTTAAGCGTCAAAGCATCTTGGCGGTGCAGCTCATTAGCTTTTTGAGCTTCGAAATATTTTGACTCAATCGCAACCGCGCGCGCTTCAGACTCTGCGGTGAGCGCTTTCTCGCGCGTCAGTTCACTTTTTAGTTCATTGCTGCGGGTGACCAAACGCTCGTTCTCAGGCGTCAAACGCTCAAGCGTCGCCAGATCCACCTCTGAATGGGAGAGATAGCGCGACAATTCACCAATGCGATCATTCGCCAGTTTGAACATGCGCTGGCTCTTGGCCATTTCGGCTTCCATTTGCGCGAGGTCCGTTTTAGCGCGGTTAAGCTCATTAAGCTTGGCCGATGTCGCGGGCGGTAAATTATCCATAATACCGGCCATGTCATCGCGATCCTCAAGACGCGTCGCGTCACCATCAGTGGCTCGGCGTCCAGATCGGGAAATAGACTGACCTTGAGCCTGCGCAGCCGTGGGTGGTCGACGCTCAAATGTTACAGAAGACGGCAAATCTTGGCTTTCCTCATGCCCTAATATCTTACTCATCAAGCTTCTTTTCTTCACGGTCGCCTCCCAAGCATATTTCGAATCACTTACATGCATCGCACTCTTTTAAGGCCCTGACAAGTATGGTTAACGGAAATTAGTTATATTTTTCAATAACTTGTTAACCTCTTGTTAACCTTTTGAAAAATTTACGCCTGATGCATATTTGGACAACAACTCACCTCCCCCTCCAAACTCGAAGCTCAATTGCGCAAAAGAGCGCGCCTCCATCCCGCCATATGTCGCAGGTCTAAAGCCCAGCATTATGCGTTGACTATATAGCGCGCAGCTTTACTTTGCGCAGCAACCGTAAACGGGAGAGACTCATGGGTTCAAATTGGAATGATAAGCGGCCAATGTCGCCTCACTTACAAGTGTGGCGCTGGCATCCGACAATGCTATCATCAATCCTGCACCGCGCCAGCGGCATTGCGCTATTTTTGGCGATGATTAAACTGTCAATATTCATCGCAGTCTTGGCGGCGGGTCCCGGAACATTCATGAAATATTCCAGCCTGTTTTACTCCCCCATCGGCGCGTTTGGATTTTTCGCCGCCGTTGGAATTTTAGTCTATCATTTGATGAATGGCATTCGCCATATGATTTGGGATAGCGGACGCTTGCTCGCCCCCAAAATCGCCAATGGCCTCTCTATTGCGATCATCATAGCCGCAGCGATCATTGCGGTACTCTTGACCTACATTCTCGTTTCATCTGTCGGAGGCGCGTAACATGGCGACTGATTTTAGAACCCCGATGAGTCGCGTCAAAGGGCATGGCAGCGCCCAAGACGGCACGCATCATTATATCGCTCACCGCGTCAGCGCGATTATTCTGGCCATAACAGTTCCGCTTCTGATTTGGGGCATTATGGCCTCTGCGCCCGGCGGCTTTGACGGCTTTGTCGAATATATCGAAAGCACATTTGGCGCGCTGGTTCTGCTGACCTTTGTTACGGCGGCTTTTTATCACGGACGCAGCGGCCTAACGGAGAGCATTTTGGATTATTTCCAAGGCGGCAAACGCATGGCGCTACTGCTTGTCGCAACCCTTGTCTCAATCGGATTCTGGCTGCTGGCCGTATTATCCATATTACGCATTTGGCTAGGAGCCTAGAATGAGCACCAAAAACGAATATGAATGGGTTGATCATGAATTTGATGTTGTCGTTGTCGGCGCCGGCGGCTCCGGTCTTCGCGCGACGCTTGGCGCGTCCCAAGCCGGCCTAAAAACAGCCTGCATCACCAAAGTCTTCCCAACGCGCTCTCACACTGTGGCGGCCCAAGGCGGCATCGCAGCATCGCTCGGCAATATGGGCCCGGATAGCTGGCAATGGCATATGTATGACACGGTCAAGGGCTCTGATTGGCTCGGCGACCAAGACTCTATTGAATATTTGTGCCGCGAAGCGCCCAAAGCCGTTTACGAGCTTGAGCATTGGGGCATGCCGTTTTCACGCACCGAGGAAGGCAAAATCTATCAGCGTCCATTCGGGGGTCATACCACGGAAATGGGCAATGGTCCGCCCGTGCAGCGCACCTGCGCCGCCGCCGACCGCACCGGTCACGCCATGCTGCACACGCTTTACGGACAATCGCTGCGCAATGACGCTCAATTCTTTATTGAGTATTTTGTGCTCGATTTAATCATGGAGAAAGGCGAATGCCGCGGCGTTACGGCGTGGAAACTGGACGATGGCACGATGCATCGTTTCAACGCGCAGAAAGTCATTTTGGCCACGGGCGGCTGCGGACGTATTTTCTTCTCCGCGACATCTGCCCACACCTGCACTGGCGATGGCAATGCCATGGTTTTGCGCGCTGGATTGCCGCTGCAAGATATGGAATTTATCCAATTTCACCCGACCGGGATTTACGGTGCGGGCTGCCTGATTACTGAGGGCGCGCGCGGTGAAGGCGGTTATCTGACCAATTCCGAAGGCGAGCGCTTTATGGAGCGCTACGCGCCCAGTGTGAAAGACCTTGCACCGCGCGATATGGTCAGCCGCGCTATGACGATGGAAATCCGCGAAGGCCGCGGCGTCGGTAAAGACAAGGATCACATCTTCCTACATTTGGATCACCTTGACCCCAAAGTTCTGGCCTCGCGCCTTCCGGGAATTTCCGAAACGGCCAAAATTTTCTCCGGTGTTGATTTGACCAAAGAGCCCATTCCGGTTCTGCCAACATGCCACTATAATATGGGCGGCATTCAAACCAATTTCCACGGTGAAGTCTTGACAAAAAAAGGCAAGAACCCCGACGCGGTTGTGCCTGGCCTAATGGCTGTCGGCGAAGCGGCATGTGTCTCTGTGCATGGCGCGAACCGCCTTGGGTCCAACAGCCTTATCGATCTTGTCGTCTTTGGACGCGCCGCAGGTCTGCGCTGTAAAGAAACGGTTGAAGCCGGCAAGAAACTCCCACCTCTGCCAGAAGGCGCGGGTCAGATCAGCCTTGATCGCTTGGATCATTATCGCAACGCAAAGGGCGGCACGAAAACCGCCGATATTCGTCTTAATCTACAAAAAACGATGCAAGAGCACTGCGCGGTTTTCCGCACCGAAGAGAGCATGGCCGAAGGCATGGAGAAAGTCGCCGGCGTGTTTAACAGCATGGCCGATATCAATGTCGCCGATCAGACCATGATCTGGAACACTGATTTGATGGAAACGTTAGAGCTCGACAACCTGATCGGCCAAGCTGTGGTGACAATGGCATCCGCTGAGAACCGTAAAGAATCGCGTGGCGCGCACGCCCACGAAGACTATCCGGACCGTCTCGACGATACATGGATGAAACATACTCTTGCGTGGTTTGATGGAAAGACAGGGAAAGCCAAAATCGACTACCGCCCCGTCCACGACTATACCATGACCGACGGCATCGAATATATTAAGCCGAAGAAACGGGTTTATTGATCTTCAGGAGGGCCAACTATGCTTATGTATCTTGGCCCTCCTAATTACTATATCTTAGGCGCAGCAGCGCTATGCGTCGTTTTAGGTCTCATTCATAGCGTTATGGGTGAGGTCCTGATTTTCCAGCGGTGGCGCAGGACGCCGCCCAAAATTCCCCGTCAGCACCGAGGCATCATCAGAGCGACGTGGCATATTACGACTCTGCTCGCGTTTGTGATGGCAATCTTAATGCAAACTATATCAAGCTACCCGATGGACATGGTCATGCATGTGATGTGGCACTGGACAATTGTCGCGTGTTTTGCAGCCTGTTGTTTACTTGTATTGTGGCTCACCAAAGGGCGTCATCCCGGATGGATCGTTCTTCTGATTATTACGGGACTCCTCGCTCTTGCTTAGGATGGGTTTTCAAATTTTAGAAAGGGTACAATGCGTTTAGATTATTATTGCCCCGTCATTGTCCGCACGGCGAAAGGCAAAGCCGTTACGAACGCGGCCAAACTTAAAAAACTTGGTGGCTATATTTGTGATGATGAAGGCGCAGATTTCACCACTTTCATGGACAACGATGTGGATGGCGCGGACCTTATCGGCGCGCCGCTGGAGCTGGAATTTATTGCAAAATCCAATTCCTTATTTGCGCGCGTTGGCTTTTACCCCGCCCAGCCTGTATCTGAGGCGCAGCGCGGCCAACTCACAGATTATGTCATCGGACAATTTCTTGATGGGTTTGGGTCCCATCCGCTAGCCATTCGCAAAGGGCTCTCGCGATATCACGTCACCTTTGTTACGGACCCTCATATTGACGGCGCAGATACCGTCACGCCCTATCCCTATGAAAGCGAGCACGCCGCACCGGATTACGCCTATATTCGTGGCCCCTTTGAGATTAACACCCCGCGCCCGCAGCCCAAGCCAAGCCGCAAAATAGTATCCCAAGCCCAAAAGATGCAAATTGCGGCCACCAATGGCGATTTGAGCACGGTAAAAATCCTCATCGAAAACGGATGCCCCGTCGATGTTATGGTCATTCCCGAAGAGTCCTTTTTAACAGCGATGACAGCTTTGGGCTGGGCGGCCAATCGCGCGCACATGGATATGCTCACGTATCTCATCGCCCGCGGCGCAAACCCGAATGCCAAAACAAACCGCGGCGATACGATACTCATGATGGCAGAAACTCCCGAAATCGTTCAATTGCTTCTGGACGCCGGGGCGGATCCAAACTTGAAAAATGAGAGCAATATGGACGCGATCGCCTATTATCGGGACCAAGCTTCTTTTTTTGAGGACAGCGACGATGACGAGCCAGGGCCGGCAATCAGTGCCGATGCCGCGCTTGGCAAAACTTATCACGATAAAATCGCGACGATTGAGACCTGGTTAACCGCCCAAATTTAAACCGAAAACACAATTTTGGGGTGGCCTATTGGGTCAAACCCGCTCATAGTTTTGGCATGACCGAAATAAACATAAAACATGTCGAATTCACGCCATGGACAGAGCGCTCTACGGCGGATCCGCGCCGCGCAACGCAGGCGCAATATATGCATGGCATGATGGAAATTCTCGCCGCAGAAGGGCCAATGCAGGCCCTGCCCCTCTTTCAAACTTATGCCAAAGCCTCTGGGCTGCTTAAAATCGCGCCCACTGTGCGCCGCCTCTTTGAACGCTCTCTGCTTGCGGGCGAGAAGGCCGGACACATCATTATTGAGCGTGAAGACGACACCGAAGTGGACGGCCCTGAGGATAGCGTATGCTGGATCAC
>CALLBH010000160.1 GCA_938001945.1 uncultured Robiginitomaculum sp. | reverse complement strand
TATTCTTGATGAAGTTATCCGTGAGCATCCGGTTCTGCTTAACCGCGCGCCAACGCTCCATAGACTCGGTATCCAAGCGTTTGAGCCAAAGCTGACAGAAGGTAAGGCAATCCGTCTTCACCCGCTTGTTTGTGCAGCCTTTAACGCTGACTTTGACGGTGACCAAATGGCCGTCCACGTCCCGCTCTCTATTGAAGCGCAGCTTGAAGCTCGCGTCCTCATGATGTCGACGAATAATATTCTCTCGCCAGCCAATGGTAAGCCGATTATTGTTCCGTCACAGGATATCGTTCTAGGTCTATATTACATGTCCATTATGGGCGAAGGCGAAAAAGGCGAAGGCCGCATGATCGCCGATATGGCCGAGCTAGAAGCCGCGCTTGATGGTGGACACATCAACATTCACACCAAGATCGTTGCGCGCTTTAACGTCACCCACGAAGACGGCACAGTCACAAAAGAAGCGGTGGAAACAACACCGGGTCGTATGATGATTGCGGAGGTTCTTCCGGATCACAAAGACGTACCCTATAGCCTCGTCAATCAAGTTCTAACGAAGAAAGCCATCGGGAATTTAATCGACGTGGTTTATCGCCATGCCGGTCAAAAAGCGACGGTGATCTTTGCAGATAAGATTATGGGTCTTGGATTTAAACAAGCGGCGCGCGCCGGTATCTCCTTTGGTAAAGATGACATGATCATCCCGCCGGAGAAAAAAATTCTTGTTGCCGAGACAACTGCACTGACCAATGATTTTGAGCAGCAATATGCTGACGGTTTGATCACCAAAGGTGAGAAATATAACAAAGTCGTTGATGCGTGGTCTAAATGTACGGACAAAGTGGCGGATGCCATGATGGCCGAGGCCGCGCGTCCGCGTAAGCTTATCAACTCTGTCTTTATGATGGCCGACTCGGGTGCTCGTGGTTCAAAGAACCAAATGAAGCAGCTGGCCGGTATGCGCGGTCTGATGGCCAAGCCGTCAGGTGAGATTATCGAGACGCCGATTACAGCCAACTTTAAAGAAGGCCTGTCGGTTCTTGATTACTTTAACTCGACCCATGGGGCCCGTAAGGGTCTGGCCGATACAGCTTTGAAAACTGCGAACTCAGGATACCTGACGCGCCGCCTCGTCGACGTTGCGCAAGATTGTATCGTGAATGAGCAGGATTGCGGAACCGATAAAGGCATTACGCTAAAACCTGTCGTTGATGGCGGTGAAGTTCAAGTGTCACTGGGCGAGCGTTTGCTTGGCCGTTCTGTTGCCGAAGATCTTCGCGATCCGCGCACAGGCGATGTGATGATTCCGAGCAACACATATATTGATGAAATCTTGGCCGCTCAGATTGATGAGTCAGGTCTGCAGGACGCCTATGTGCGTAGCCCGCTAACGTGTGAAACACGCAATGGTATTTGCGCGACCTGTTATGGTCGTGATCTGGCGCGCGGCACGAAAGTGAATATGGGCGAAGCTGTCGGCGTAATCGCCGCGCAGTCTATTGGTGAACCGGGCACCCAGCTCACCATGCGGACCTTCCATATTGGCGGCACGGCGTCTGTTTCAGATAAATCTGTTGTTGAAAGCTCTAACGAAGGCACAGTCGAATATGTCGACGGTAATGTTGTTGAGGACGAGCGCGGCGTATTCATCGTGCTGGGCCGCAACATGTCGATCCGCATCGTTGATGGTGACGGCAAAGAATTAGAGAGCCATAAAGTGGCTTACGGTTACCGCGTCACGCCAAAAGATGGCAGCAAGATTAAACGCGGCGATCGCATCGCAGAATGGGATCCTTATGCGACCCCAATCATCACGGAAGTGGGCGGCGAAATCAACTTGCTCGATATTGTCGAAGGCGTGTCCGCTAAAGACGAAACTGACGAAGATACAGGTATCTCTTCGAAAGTTATCGTCGATTGGCGCGGTAATTCTAAGGGCGCTGGCCTCCAGCCTCTTGCCGTTGTTCAAGACAAAAATGGTGAACCTGTGAAGCTTGCGACAGGCAATGTCGCAAATTACATGCTCGCTGTTGGCGCGATCCTCTCTGTAAATAGCGGAGACAAGGTCAAGCCGGGTGACGTCATTGCGCGTATCGCCAAAGGCGGCGCAACGCAGCGTGATATCACCGGTGGTCTGCCGCGTGTTGCGGAGCTATTCGAAGCCCGTCGTCCGAAAAACGATGCGGTTATCGCGGATATTGACGGCACAGTTGAATTTACGCGCGATTATAAAAATAAGCGCCGCGTTCGTCTCAACCCTGTCGATGAAAATGTCGAAGCGTCAGAGTATCTGATCGCCAAGGGTAAGCATATGGCCGTCCAAGAAGGCGATATGGTGCGCAAAGGGGATTACCTCATTGATGGTAATCCAGCGCCGCATGATATTCTTGAGATCATGGGCATTGAAGCTTTGGCGCAGTATCTTGTTGACGAAGTGCAAGGCGTTTACCGCCTGCAGGGCGTTCCGATTAATGACAAACATATTGAAACGATTGTGCGTCAAATGCTGCAAAAAGTCGAAGTTGTTGATCCGGGCGAAACATCGCTTCTGCGCGGTGAGCAGCTTGATAAGATCGAGTTTATGGAAACCAATGAAGCGCTTCTTGAGCGCGACAAGAACAAGCGTCCGGCCATCGGCAAGCCTGTTCTATTGGGTATTACCAAAGCCTCGCTCCAGACTCGCAGCTTCATCTCTGCCGCGTCTTTCCAAGAAACGACCCGCGTTCTGACCGAAGCGTCAGTTCAGGGTAAGGAAGACATGCTTGAAGGTCTGAAAGAGAACGTCATTGTTGGCCGCCTCATTCCGGCGGGTACGGGCGCAAATCTGCGCAAGTATCAGAAACTCGCCAATGATCGCGACACGAAACTCATCGACGAGCGCCGCGCCGAAGCGCAAGCGGGCCTCGAAGAGTTCCCGGCCGAGATCACAGATGAAAGCCCTGCCGCCTAGGCACGCTTTATCTCAATTAAATCAAGCCCTTGCGCACCGCGCAGGGGCTTTTTTGTTGCCAAAATGCATATTATTACAGCTGTAATCAGACCACATTCATCTGTGGAATGATATTTGCGAGCCTTAAATGCAGTGTTATAAATCTGCACAATCGGGGCAAAGTGAAGTACAGGAGTTGGCTCATGGCCCAGTTTAAGAAATTTACAGTCCTCGGATTGGCATCAATTATGGGTATGGCTGCGCTAGCCCCGGCCGCGAGCGCGCAAGATATTAGTCCAACTTTGCTGATCGAAACTGCGCCGTCTGATAATGGCGATTATCGTCGTATGGTTCATATCAAATATCTACAAGGCAACCGCATCGAGCGTAGCTTTGTGGCCTATAACCGTACAGAATTTAAACGCGTCGATCGTCAAGTGTCTCAAGAGATTATTGATAAATGCGCAAACGGCCCGGCGACGTCCCTGTCAGAAATTCGCAGCTTTGCACGCAATGAAATGGGCCGTTTCAAAGCCAAACGCAGCCCAGAGAGCCGCTTCTTCTGTATCAAAAATGTGCGCAATTGGACGGGTCAAAATCGTGATCTATATCTTGATCCGATTTTTGAAACCTTGCCCTATAGCGTTCAGGCGTTTTAGGTCTTAGCCGCGAATTTCGTCGAATTTCTTAAATTCAAAGGCGATGCATTGCGTGATGAGCTCGCGCCAAACAGGCTCTGCGATTTCAGCGGAAAGGCCGGCGCGCGCGGCTTCGACGAGCACTTTACTGACCACGTCTTCGATACGCTCGGCATCATAAACGGCCTCGCGGCTGCCCTTAATGCGCGCCGCTGCGCTCATATAAGCTTGGCGCTTCACGAGCAGGCTCACAAGCTCTCGGTCAAGCGCGTCGACCCCCTCACGGACCTCAATCATCGTTGTACAGTCCTGCCCTGCAAGCGGGGCGTTAGCAGCTTTATGTTTCGCGGTAATACTCATAGCAGTGACATAGGGACTAAGCGCCGCTTTCGCAACGCCTTGATGCGGAGGCGCGATGTCGCGGGAGAGGGCGTAAGGCCGTGCATCTTTAAGCTAGATATGACGGGGTAAACTTGCATAGTCTGCCTCATGCCATATTTTGTTTACGCCATTCGATTAGACCGCGCCGCCATGGGCGATAAGCCGCCGCGCGCCTTTCGAGATCAGAATTGGCACATGGATTGGGACTATCCGCTTCATGAAGGCTGCGAGTATTATTATGTCGGCCAAAGCGCCCATAGCCCGCAATGCCGCTTTGAGCAGCACAAAACCTGCCACGGTGATTTCGGGGCGTTTAAATGTATCTGCCCCCTACGCAAGACAATCACCAAAAGCCGCTCCAATCGCTATGTTCGGCGCTTTGGATTATTCCTGCAGCCTAAATTATATGAGGGCTTCAACCCGATGCGCTCGCGTAAATTTTCCGAACAGGCAGAAAAAGACCTCACCGATAAAATTCGTGAACTGGGCCATTGTGCGTTTTGGAATTAGGGGCGGCGCCCAGGCATGAGCGGCTAGTTTTTCTCCTGCTCCAGTTTCATTTCCTGGATTTTTCTCTCTGCGGCCCAATCCATTTGACGATCTAGAGAACTCATGAGACCCTTAAAATCTCGTTTCTCTCTTTCGGTCGTATCGGTTTGGTCTATATTACCGAAGGCGATGAATTCACGTTTTACAAAGTCCCGCGAACTTTGTTTCTCTCGATAGGTTAAGACAATTTCAGGGTGCTCTAGAGCGAAAGCCCACACGAAATCTGAAACTTCCTCTGTTCCAACTCCATAAAATCTTTCATCTCCGATGGCGAACTTTGATATGTCACGACTCTGGGAGTCTTTCACGCTATCGACTGGAATCATATAAGGCCCCGTGCAATGTCCATTCAGAATGAAGACTGGATGAGTTATCTTGCCGAATTGAATGCCATCATCGATTTGTGGGCCATCAACGAACTGCGCGCCATCATAAATGCGGCCTGTATATCCATTTTTACACCGAATTTTGAGGATCACCATTTGGTTAAGCCCCGTGTCTTTATTTCTTCTAGTCGTCCTGCGATTGCAATCGTCAATCATGGAGTCCGAAGTAATGAGGCCAACACGTAAATTTTCTCCATATTGTTTATGAAACTCCGTGAGTGAGTTTGGGTGCCCGAATGTTCCATGACGCCAAGCTACGCGTATAGTGCGTTGGTCAAGTGTACCTTTAACAACTGTCTCAACTACAAATGTAATTTCAGCACCTACCGCCGTTTCAGGTTTCTTTACCATCGGATGGGACTTCTTAAGTGCGGGGTGAAACGTGCTTACACTTCCTTCAAATACAATATCGGCGGCGGCATAACCCTTTCGCGTAAGATCAGAGTAAGTCGGACACCCATTTGCGACAGGTGCATGCCAGAGTGATAAAAGCGTTGCGGGGAGGACGACGCCTAATGCTTGCAATTTTTTTAGTCGAATGTTCATAATGCTGATCCTCTGGCGCGTTTCACTATAAAGTAGAATGCCTCAATGTGCCAATAGCTGCTTTGGTATCGTGCGAGGCATTGCGATTTTGAACTTAATCCTTGATTTTAGGGTGAGGCTAAGACCCTTTTTTACCTTATTTCCTGTCACCCTCTGGCTTGACCAGAGGACCCATCTTTCCGTTAAGACCAAATCCGTGACGTATTAAGCCGCTGTTTTGAAACGTATTTTGAGCGCCGCGCTTTGCGTCTCCATGGATCCTCGTGTCGGGCACGAGTCGAACCGGCGCACCGGATGACGGGGCTGGGTGAACTAAATCACAGAAATAAATCCCTCACCCCCAATCCTGCCCTATGTTGAAGATGTTCTTTTCTTCACGGGGCAGGCAAGTGCGCGTTGGCTGGCTGGAAGGAAGGACGGCGTGGGAGAGAAGGAGGTGAAGCGCGCCTTTGGATATCCCGCTGGTGAGAGCTATGGCGACTAACCCTCAGCCGATGGCCGCCCGCAGCCGCGTCGCCGTGCTGTCTTGTCCGCCCGGACAGGCATGTCTGAAATTGGGTTTAGCAGCCTAGTGGAGGGCAGGGATTTTTTTAGACGAAAC
>CALLBH010000159.1 GCA_938001945.1 uncultured Robiginitomaculum sp. | reverse complement strand
GCTCCCATGGGATTGAACACAACTATTAATAATGACGGCTTCATGGAGGCGACGGATGATACGATCCGTCTCGCTGAGGGAACAATTAACAATACAGGCACGATACGCACGACGGGCACGTTTGATTTTGGAGGAAACTTTTCCTTTAGCGCCCAGGACGCCATTGCCGTAATTGGTGAATATGATCCCTCTTATGTGCCACCTGCGGGCGGCGTTTTGACGGTGAACAACTCTGCGACAGGTTTGATCGAAGGCTATCGCTCTGCACTACAAATGACAGGCGGTGGAACTGTTGACAATGATGGAACAATCACTGGCGACGCTTCGGCATTCTTGGTGCAAACCTTTTTCGGACCGAATGGAACGTTTCTTGATACAAATTTTACGCTTGATAATTCTGGAACGATATCGAATTTGGGCGGTGATTTTGGCTATAATACGACCGACTACTCTACGGTTGGGGCCATCAATATTTTTCTTGGAACTCTGGGGTCATCTGCATCAATCACCAATAGCGGCACAATTTCCAGCACAGAACTTGTGATCGCCGCCGATAGCGGAGTCACGCTTGTAAATACTGCAGCGGGTCAAATCTTAAGTGATACAGATAATGCAAATGGCGACGGCGTTGCCTATCGCGGCTCTCAATTAACTGACTTCGAAGTCACGACGTTCTCAAGCTTCCCGAGTGCTGGAGCAGGATTAAATATTGTCTCGTCTCAAGGTTTTACAATTGATGGAAATGGTGATTTGGTGACGACCGCCGGAACATTTATGTTCTCGAATGGGCAGGTTGAAGTTGTCGGTTTGTCTGGGGTCGACGCACCGTTTATTCTTCCACTAGTCGATTTGACGGAGACGCAGAATAATGGATTTGTGGTATTTGTGACCGACCCGAATACAGGGCAGGTTCAGTATCCGGCGACAATTGATGTGCAAACCGTCAATAATGGTGTTTTGACGGTCAATTTTGACTCAAATGCCAACACATTTACCGTCACAGACGCGAATGGCGATCCCGTGTTTGTTCCTCCTGCGACGACTAATTACGATGATACCATCACGAATGAGGGATTGATTGACGGCGATATCCTGACAGGGCTGGGCGTTGATACGATTATCAATACAGGCTCGATTCTAGGCAATATTGATATGGGCGGCGGCGATGATGCCTTTACGATGGGTGTTGGCGGGACATTGTCTGGCACGGTTAGCGGCGGCGAGGGCAATGATGTTCTTATCGGCGGCGCGATGGCCGATACGCTGAATGGTGATGGCGGTGATGACGAACTCTCGGGCGGCCAAGGCAGCGATAATTTATTTGGCGGCGACGGTGATGACATTCTTGAGGGCGGCGGCGGCGGCGCAGACGTCATCAATGGCGGCGACGGCTTTGACATTGCGAGCTATGAAGGCTCCACCAATCGCGTCAATATTAGTTTCATTAATGGCACAAATACAGGCTCGCACGCTATTGGGGACAGCTATGTCAGCATTGAAGGCCTCATTGGTTCTGCCTTTGGCGATACGCTAACAGGCGGGAATGGCCGCAATGATATTTTTGGCGGCGGCGGCCGTGATATAATCAATGGGTTTAAAGGTGATGACTTCCTTTACGGCGGCGACGGTAATGACGTTATGACGGGCGGCCTTGGCGCAGATTTTATTGATGGCGGAGATGGCGTTGATATTGCGCGCTATAATGGGTCCAGTTCCGGGGTTACAATTGATTTGGCCTTTGGCACAGGTATTGGCGGCTCAGCCCATATGGACACATTGGTCAATATTGAAAATGTGCTAGGCTCTAATCATGATGATTTCATTTTTGGTGATGCCGCAAATAATCGCCTATTTGGCAATAATGGTGATGACTTCCTCTCTGGCGGTGCAGGTATTGACCGCCTGACGGGCGGCAATGGTTCAGACACATTTGACTTTAATGTTGGCGACCGTTTTGCCGTCATCACAGACTTCACAGATAATGTAGATCAGATTGATTTGACAGATTTTGGATATGCAACACTCGCGGATGCGCTCGCGCAAATGAGCGATGTGACAGCGGGTGTACGCTTCTCTGATGGCAATGGAAACGGCATGTTGATTCAAGGCACGACGGTTGCCGACATCACGGATGATATTCTAATTTAGACCAAAACCCTGTGGCCTGTTTCTCTTAGAGACAGGCCGCATTTTTTACGCTATTTAAGAGCGTGATTATTCCTCCGCAAAATAAAAGCTGGATGTCTGCGATTGGGTCGCAGTTGCCGTTCTTTCTGACTATCGCCTATCTTGTCCCGATATGGGCGGGGCTGCGCATTGTGCAGCAAGGCCTTATCGGGGATGAGCGGGCAGTCATGTCGGCAATATTTATCTTCGGCGGCGCGGCGCTCTTGTTTTTCCTTGTGACATTTACCCATGAAATGGGACACGCCATTGCCGCGTGGAGCGCCAGGCACAAAGTTCATTTTATCTGTGTTGGGTCATGGGGCATGTCGCCCGCGCAGCGCAAATTAACCCGAATGAAAAACAGTCCTGACCGCGAATATGCAGGCTTCGTCGCCCAAAGCGCACGTTGGGGCGGCTGGACGAAATCTGGCGCGATATGGGTCAGCGCAGGCGGCGCGGCGGCCACGGCTTTTTGTGCAGCGATCATATATTTTGCATCATCTTTTTCACCAAGCATCGCGGTAGGGATACAGCTTATTGCTCTGGCATTTTTAATCGATGCCGTCGTCAATCTTATTCCGCTAATATGGGGCGGACGCAGTGCAAGTGATGGGCTGCATATTTTGCAATATATGGCAGGCTATCAACCCAAGCCCGATGATTGGGCCGCGATGCGCTTGCGTTATGTCCCTGCAAACATGCCCCTGACCGATGATCAAGAATGGGCGCAAATCGCAAGCGGCGTCGGCCCGTTCATTGCCAAAGGCCCGATGCGGGACCTTGTTGCGCGAGAGGCCGCGCGGCGCGGCGACGCGGCTGTGCTGAAACGGCTTTAATCGGCCCAGCAGCGCGGCGGCCTTTACTTCCCGCCCTTGCTCCTATAGCGCGCCCATACCCTACGCGCATCAAGCGCCTTGAAAGACATGATGACATCTACCGTAAAATTTTCTGATTTTAATCTCGCCCAGCCGCTGGCGCGCGCGCTCACCGATGCGGGCTATGAAACCCCG
>CALLBH010000158.1 GCA_938001945.1 uncultured Robiginitomaculum sp. | reverse complement strand
GTCAATTGGATGATCAATATCCTCACCGATGACATTTCGACCCCGGATGGGTGGTGGCTGGTTGATACAAAACTAAGCGACGGCGGCGATGGATATAGCAGCCAGCCCATGCGCGTTTGGGACGCAAATGGCCGCCCCATTATAGAAGCCCTGCAAAATGTTGCACTCTTTATCTAGGCCATTTTGTCCTGCAGCACTTTGTCTCAAAATCTTCACTTTCGTATAGGTCGATAATAATCTATACAATTTCGCATGAGTGTATGGTCAGACTATCCGATATTTTTAGCCATTGCCGAGAGCGGTAGCCTCACGGCTGCGGGCAATAAATTAGGCATTAGCCAACCCACAGCCGGGCGCAGATTACGCGCCCTCGAAGAATCATTAGGCGGCCCGCTGGTTCGCAAATCCAGCGGCGCGCTTGTTCCCACGCAATTTGGGCTTGAGGTGTTAGAACACGTCAAACGCATGAATGACGAAGCCGCCGCAATTTCACGGCGCAGCGCAACACTCGAAGATAACCTTGCCGGCCCCATTCGCATCAGCGCCTCCCAAGGCATGGGTGATTTTTGGCTCCCCGTCGCGATGCGTGAATTCTCGCTGCAATATCCGGATATCCTCATTGATATTAATGTTGATTTTCGCCCTGCAAACCTCGCGCAGCGCGAGGCTGATATTGCCCTGCGCTGGCTTTCGCCGGGAACGCAAAATAGCGTCATTGGGCGCAGAGTCGTATCCTGCGGATTTGGGCTCTATGCCTCCAAAGAGTACATCGCCAAGCACGGCGCGCCGAAATCTGTATCCGAATTACCGGATCATGATGGGTGCCGCGTGCTCACTGACGGCGAAGAGCTGATGTGGAAATATAGCTCGCTGGACGGGGATGTCTCTCCCATGCGCTGCGTCATCCAAAGCGACAGTATCGGCGCGCATATCACCGCCATCGCCAGCGGATACGGGATTGGCATCCTTGCCCACGGGGCGGTCACGGATGTGCCCAACCTTATCGCCGTTTTGCCTGAAATTAATCACAGCGCAGACCTTTGGGTCGTCGCCCATGAAGACCTGCGCAAAAGTAAACGCATGCGCGCCTGTTTTGATTATCTCGTCGAGGCCCTGCGCCGCGACGAGGAGCATCTGGCGAGCGGCGCGCCGTCGGTCTTTCCCGAATTTGGCTACTCACATATTAACGCCTTTGGCGGGCTAGCCGACGCCGCTGAATAGAGCGCGCATCCCCTCTTGCATCGCGCGGCCCTGCCCGCTATAGGCGCGTCATTCGCGCGGGCGACCCTTTAACGCAAACCCGTGGACTTTATGGAGAAATGGCATGAAAGCCGATACACACCCTGATTATCACGAAATCACAGTCGTCATGGTAGACGGCACAGAATATAGAACTCGCAGCACATACGGCAAAGAAGGCGCAGTCCTCAAGCTCGACATCGACAGCAAAACCCATCCGGCCTGGACAGGCGGAGACGGCAAGCTCCTCGATCGCGGCGGCCGCGTGTCCCGCTTTAAAGACAAATTTGCAGGCTTTGGCGTCTAAGCCAATATCGCAACTAAGTTTTAAACCCGCCCTTCGTGGCGGGTTTTTTGTTGGGAGGATTTAAAAGAAAGTAAGTCCATTTACAAAAAAGGGCTGCCGCATAAATGCAACAGCCTGATGCTAAATTACTTTAATAAGTAAATTAACCACCAACATTAAAACCGACCATAGGTTAATCTTAAACTGGAATTTGATTTTATCTACCTTAGACATTAGCTTGCGCCTTTGTTTAAGGCCGATAGCTATCAGCGATTAAAATTGCTCGTGTGTTTCTATACCGTCCTTGCTAACGGTCGTCTTCGCTCAATAAATTTGGCTTTGGACTCCTCACCTCAAAATTCTTTGGGCGGTAATATGCAGAGTTATGATTCTTTAGTAATAGCAAGCCGCTGTTTTACAAGAAGCATACGCATTCTAAGTCTTCGACCCTCTCCCTAGTGGGAGAGTGTGCCCGACAGGGTGGGTGACGGGAATTAATCTCTAAGATTGTATCAAGAAGATAATTGTGGATGCTCACCGACGTTCGCATATCCCGTCATCCGGCTGTCGCCACCTTCTCCCCGTGGGAGAAGGCTGAAGGCCTTTTGGTCAGCGCTCCACTGAATCTTAAATTTATAACCCAACTCCAAGCACGTCATTCCCGCGCATGCGGGAATCTACTGACGCGCCGTATGTTCGGAGCTGATGTAGATTCCTGTATTCACAGGAATGACGCGAGGAAATTTGATGTTCGCGTCTACACTTATGACGGCGCGCCGTTAATTTTGGGCGCGCGCATCTATCAGGGACAAACAACAAATCTACGCACGCAAGGCGGCGGCCTCGCGGCGGTCATCCCCATCACAGGCGCGGTGCCCTCAATCAATATGTGCTGATCACGCCATCCGTTTCGCGTTCACGAGCAGTAATAATTCCGCCGCCGCTTTGGCGTCGCATAATGCGCGGTGATGTGAGGTGAGTTCAATATCATAAGCGGCACATAAATTCTTTAGGCCATAGCTTTTGTGGCCGGGATAAAAGCGGCGCATGGAGGCGACTGTGCAGATTTTGGGGAACTGGAAATATTGGCCAAGGCGTTCATATTCCATCGCGATAAAACCGTAGTCAAAATTGACATTATGGGCCGCGAAAATTGCGCCCTCCATAAAGCCTGCAAACTCTTCGGCGATCTGCGAGAAGAGAGGCGCGCCCGCGACCATATTATCGTGAATACCCGTTAGCTTGGTAATGAAAGGCGGGATGGGGCGCTGCGGATTAATCAGGCTTGACCATTCATCCACCACGCCGCCGCCGCGTAATTTCACCGCGCCGATTTCCGTAATACGGTGCGCGCCGGGACGCCCGCCTGTGGTTTCAATATCAACCACAACATAATCTTGGTGCGGATCGACAATCCAGTTCACCCGCGCGACATCCACCGTGAACCCCGCGCGCCGCAATTGTTGCAACCGCGTGAGTTGATTACGGCGCAGCACATCGCCTTCGGCTTTGACCTCCACAAAGCGCAGCGTATCGGATGTATGCAGCATTAAATCCGGAAAGCCGTCGCGTGTATTTTTCCAGTCTTTGGCCATGGCTCGCAAAATATCCGCGCAGCCGGGCCCCGCCAAATTTATCATGGGCCGTAAGCGATCAAGCAGAGTCGAGTTCCACCGGAAAATGGCATTGCCTTGCCCGTAATGATGGGTCAGCTCACGCAGCAACATAGAGAGCGCGCTATCGGGATGACGAAACATTTCAAGCCGCGCCTCAACCGCATCTTTGTGCGTGTCATAAAATGTGCCGAGCTTTAAATCCGCGGGCAAACGGTCAAATGCGCTATGCAAGCCTGTCGCTTTGTCCCCAAATAAAAGCGGCCAAAAAGTTAGCCCAAATAGTGCTCGCCACGGCGCATTCTCGGCGCGGCTCACCGTGAAGCCTTCTTCGCGGTAATGATGCGCCGCGGCGCGCTCCGGTGTATTTCGGAAGGCCTCGTCCAGCGTGATGATCTCTGCTTCGCGCAGAATATCCGTCATCATGGATGTGCGCTTACCATTAAATTTGCGTGCGTAAAAATCAGACGCAAACATCAATTCGGCATCACTGCCTGGATTATCAATCAAAGCTTCGAGTCGCGTTTTGACCCAGTCTTTATCGCCGCGCGTGTAGCGTAATCGCACCACGCGCTCATTACAGAGCGGCGCATCGGAGCGGCCATAAAGTAAAAGCGCAGTCTCTATATCGCCAAGACGCTCGGATAGTCCGCCGAGTTTTTGCAGAAGCTTATCACGCGCAGCTTCGGCGCTGCCCTCTTGCGGGGCGGGCCAATGGTCTACGGTGTCGATTAACGCCGCTGTCTTTATGTCATTGCCGTGCTTAAAATCACAAAGCGCGCGGGCATAAAAATAAGCGGCGCGGGCACTCGCGCAATCGTCAAACCGTGCGCCGTAATCGTCGCCCCAATCAGGCGCCCGCATCAGGCCAAGATCGCGCAGTGTAAAGGGCTGCAAGTTTGGCGTGATTTGCCCAAAATACAGAAACAAGAGATAATCCAGCGCGTCAATGCGGGCCTGCACAATCCAGTCGCCCGATATATCGACATCATCAAAGCAGAGATGGTCCAGCGCGGCCTGCACAAGGAGGTCTTTTTTCCAGCTTTTTTTGAAACTACCCTGCGATAGATTTTCATCCATCACCGCAACTAAATCAGGCTTAATGAGACCCCGGAGGTAGTCTTCAAAGTCTATTTGTGCGACGCGGCGAAGAAAGCCCGCACCGCGCAGCGTTTCGGCTTGGTCGGGCAATTCCGAAATCTCATCATAATTTAAACGGCGCAAATCAAAGACCCGGCCCTTGCGCCCCGCAAGCCGTACATAAAGACACCGCGCATATTCAGGCAAGGCAGAAAATTGCACGATAAACTCGCGCGCGCGATCATCAAGACACTCCGAATATCGCTGCGCAATTGCGGCAATCATCGCCTCAAAATTGGTCAGATAATAATAGATAGGCAAATCAGGAATCTTGCGCGGCGCACGCACGCGGCGCGTCCCGACGCGGGCCTTTATCGCGGGCGTAGATATGAGGTCTTCATATGACATGAAGAAGAACGAATAAAGAACGCGTGAATTTACGTCAAGCGCTGGTTCGGAGCTTACTGCAAATCACTTTTGGGCGGCGGGCTGGCCTGCACGGTGTAAAGCTCCATCAATCCAATCAGAAGCTTGCGGCGATCAATGTGATCGCTCGCCTCAAGCAAGCTTTGTTTGTCTTGCGCGCCAAAGGGGCTGATCATGGAGGTTTGATCAACTAATTTATCCATCGCGATAGAATTGAGCCCGTCCCAATCGACTTCAACGCCCAGTGATCTGGCAAAGCTTTTCATTGACGCGGTGAGGCGCGCGCGCGCTGCGCTGCTCTCGGTCATAGATGGCGGCAGATTTTGCATTTCGTGAATATCAACATCAGATGCATATTCATCATAAGTGACCAAGGCTTGGCGATAAGGCGTAGCCACATCGGCTTCGCCCGTCAGTTTAAAGCGCTTCAATCCGACCAGAGAAATCATATAGCGCCCGTCATCAGTTTCGCTAAATTGACGAAGGCGCGCGAGCGTGCCGACCTGCGCTAGAGCGGGCTGCGGCCCGTCGACTTTGACGCCGTCCACCGCATATTGCGGTTGAATCATCCCTATCAAGCGATCCCCTTTCAGGGCGTCATCGACCATATTCAGATAGCGTGGTTCAAAAATATTCAGCGGCAATTCGCATCCCGGCAGAACCATTGTTCCGCCTAAGGGGAAAACAGCGATTTGGGCGGGGGACAGTCGCCGCGCGATAGATTTCATATGTGTACTCATGGGACTTTATACGCAGCAGCGCCCCATTAGTTCATATCGCTATTCAGCCGCCTGCACCATAGACGCGCCGGCCGTCTTGAAATCCAATGTTCCGTCATCAACGGGGGCGAGCAGTAGCGCTCTATTTTCCAAATAAGTTTGGTGATTAATCCAGGGGTCTTCGTCGCCTTGGCGCGGTGAAGCCTCAATCGCGCGCAGGACATATCCTGAATTAAACTCGCCCATAAAGGGCAAGCGCGGCATTGCGGCAAGCTGCTGATCACTTAAGGACGGCACGGCGTAGTCCGCCCCTGTTTCATTTAGCTTCGCCAAAATATTACACACATATCGCGCCTGTAGCTCCACCCGTAATGTATAGCTCGCGGTGAGCGTCCCCGAGGACAGCGCCGAATTTGGCACATTAGACAGCATGCAGCCCTTATAGATATAATGATCCGGCAAATGCACGGCTTGGCCGTCCACGTTAAATTGCGCCTCGCCGAGCATGACGATATTAAGTCCCGTCGCGGTGACGATAATATCAGCAGGCAGGTGGCTACCGTCCTCAAGCTCGATGCCGTCCTTTGTAAAGCGTTTAATTTGGCCTGTTTCAATATCGGCTTTACCGGCTTTGATTTGGGTGAACAAATCGCCATTGGGCGAGAAGCAAATGCGCTGCGTGGCGGGCGGGTAAGACGGGCGCAGATGTTTAGCGATGTCAAAATCTTCGGGCAAAAGCTCGCGCGCTTTTTTCTCAAAGAGCTCGCGGGTTTTAACAGGGTATTTCAGCGCGCGGCCAATTTTAAACCGCTCAAGGAAGATATTCTTTTTGCGGATGAGGCGATAGGCCCATGTCTCAGGCAATACTTTCATCAGCTTTTGCGCGAGCGGATCATAATCTTTGTCGGGGAAAATATAACTCGGGCTGCGCTGTAGCATCGTGACATGCCCCGCCCCCTGCTCGGCCATAGACGGGACAAGTGTCACTGCAGTTGCGCCGGAGCCAATGACAACCACGTGCTTGTCTTGATAGTCTAAATCCTGTGGCCACTCCTGGGGGTGGATGATTTGACCGTCAAAATTTTCTTCTTCAGGGAACTCGGGGCGATAGCCTTCGCTGTAACTATAATATCCCGCGCAGCTTTGTAGCCATCTGCAGGTAACCTGTTTGCTTTGTCCCTGCGCGCCTTCAAGCGTTACAGTCCACAGAGCTGTGTTGGTCGAGAAATCCGCCGTCACAACGCGCCAGCCAAAACTGATTTTATCCATCAGATCATAATCTCGCGCCGTCGCCTCAATATAATCTAATATATGCGCGCCGGGAGAGATGGATTTATCATCCACCCAGGGCCGAAATTCATAGCCATACACATGCATATTACTGTCACTGCGAATGCCCGGATATCGAAATAAATCCCACGTCCCGCCCATGCGCTCGCGCATTTCAATAATTTGCAGCGACATATCAGGAAGCTTGGTCGCCATATGACAAGCCGTTCCAATCCCCGCGAGACCCGCCCCGATAATTAGAATATCTGTATAATCTAGCATGACGTCCCCATATGTTTTCTTTGATTATGGAGCGATGAGTACGCGCGGGCAAGTCACGGCGGCGAATAACGGTTATTCAGGGGCTATATCGCGGGCACGCCAAAAACGATATTATGAAGACCATGAAGAAACGCCCCAGATACGGCTAGTCCAATAACGATCGCCATAATATCGCCAACAATATTAGGCGTCTTATCCTTAAGCTGCGCCCCGCGTTTAAACGCATAGAAAAGCGAAACCAAAGCGTAGAGCGCAAATGACCCAAAAAGCAGAACATGTTTAAGGTCCCCGCCCAAAGCCAAATGGAGCAAAGCCCAAATCAAAGTCGCGAGCATCATAGGGTGCTGCGCCGCGCGCTTAATATAGCCCAGCGGTGTATAAGCCGAGATCAGTAAAATGAGCGCCGGTATCATCACAACCCACGCGTAATGATGAAGACCATGCGGGCCGGCAAAAACAATGTCACCTAATGGCGCTTTAACATAGCCCCAAATCAGCAGCCCTAACCCGAGACCTGTGATGACCGAATAAAGCCCCATATATTTTGCTTCGCCGATTTTAGCGCGCATATCCCGTCCTTCACCGCGAGAGCGGGCGGCGGAATAAAAATGCGGAATAAAAAATAATACCCACCCAATGTAGAAAATGGTCATCGCAATCTCCCTCTCACGCAGTTGCGGCCATACTATGAAGAGGGAATGACGCACCAGCAAGTCATGGCCACGCATAATGGTTATTCGCCAGGCCAATAAAAAACCCCGCTGCGGGAGCGGGGCCATTAAGCTGTGGGAGCAGCTGGCGCTGCGAGGCGCCCTGTCATTTACGCTTATGCGCTCATGCGGTCTTTAGCTGGATCGCGCAGAACATAGCCGCGGCCCCAGACTGTTTCGATGTGATGCTCGCCGCCGGTCGCTGCCGCGAGTTTCTTGCGTAGCTTACAAATAAAGACGTCGATAATTTTTAGCTCAGGCTCGTCCATGCCGCCATAAAGGTGGTTGAGGAACATTTCTTTGGTGAGGGTCGTGCCCTTTCGCAAAGAGAGAAGCTCTAGCATTTGGTATTCTTTGCCTGTCAAATGGACGCGGTGCTCAGCGACTTCAACAGTTTTCGCATCAAGGTTCACGGCGATATCGCCCGTTGTGATGACGCTTTGCGCGTGACCTTTGGAGCGGCGCACAACAGCGTGGATACGCGCGATAAGCTCGTCTTTGTGGAACGGCTTGGTCATATAGTCATCTGCGCCAGTGCCGAGGCCGCGCACTTTCGTGTCGATGTCGGATGTGCCGGAGAGGATAAAGATCGGTGTGTTGACCTTGGCAAGGCGTAATGTCTTAAGAACATCAAAACCCGGCATGTCCGGTAGGTTTAGGTCAAGTAGGATGATGTCATAATCATAGAGCTTGCCGAGATCGACGCCTTCTTCCCCAAGATCCGTCGTATAGGTGTTAAAGCCTTCGCTCTTGAGCATCAATTCGATACTCTGGGCGGTGGCCATATCATCTTCGATAAGTAGTACCCGCATTTTTGCCCTCCCAGGCGAATCAGTCGCTGTCAAATCACAGCTCATGGTTAATAGAAATTTATGTCTACGTGAATCCCGTAAATCAAATGTTAACGCTGTTAACCTTCTTTTTCGTCAAATTGAGCCGTTCTGGGCCAAACTCACCTCAAACGGCCCTGAAAAAAACTGCACGATGTTTACGAGACCGTAAGCTTAATGACCTAATACTGTTCTTAATGGGAAAACCCACTCGCCAATATAGGCGAACATAATGGATGGTAGGTAACTATAATGACTAGCTCAATGGATAGAAGCGTACGCAATACGCGCTTTGCAATTGCAGATTTACAAAAACGCATTTCAGTACTCGAGGCAACACGCGATGACCTGTCGCGCCAAATGACGAAACTGGTTGAAAGCGTCCCTGAAGACGAAATTGACGCCAATGCAGAGCGCGAAGGCTATGTGGCATATGGCTCATACGCGAAATCCGTGATCGAGCGTAAAGCCAATTTACGCAAAACACTCAGCGACATTGAAGGCCAAACAGGCAATCTCGCAGAAGAGCTCCGCATGGCACTCGATGCGTTGGATAGTTTTGAACGCGTGCGGGCCCGTCAAATGGCGGCCAAAGCTGAGAAGGCTTTAAAACGCGCATAAGTTTCGGCCCTCGGGCTGTTTCACCACAAAACATGACTGCTGCACGGGACGGCGCAGCATAGAGCCGCGGCGTTTGCGCCGCGCGAGAGAGATATTGTAAAACGGGGGCAACACCATGAAGATTTTGGGATATATAGCCGGAGCCGCAATCGCGGTCGGTATGATCAGTTTTCAAAATGGGAATTCGGAAAAAGCAGAAGCCGTATTCGATCTCAATCCCGCGCAATCTTCATTTCGCAAAAGCTGCGTTTCAACCCTAAGCACTTATGATATGAAATTTGCCGAAGGCGCGAATAAAAATAATGGCTGTGCCTGTATGGCCAAAGTCATTGAAGAAAACGCCGCCGGAGAGCCCGTCAATTATAAATTTTATGGCGAAGTCTTCGGGACATTTGTCAAAATGAAGAAATATAATTCTGATACCGCCGACATGGTCGAGCGTTTCGGGGAGCTTGGCAAAAAATATGACATGCCGCTCATGACGGTCGCCGAAGGCGCGCTTGCGGCCGGGGAAGCTTTGGGGACATGCGGCGAACGCAGCGCGGTGAAAGATCGCATGAAACGTAATGCCACTTCTCAATCTGCGCCGCATTCACAATGCAGTAAAATGGACGACACCCAAAAAGCCAAAGCCCGCAAAACCTATGCGAGCCATGGGTATAAATTTGACGAAACGACCTGTATGGGCGTGAAAGTCGAAGACGGGGCAACGCCTTCATCCGCGCCGAGCCTTCGCCGCTAGACAATTTCGTTTAAAATATTTCCCCTCGCCGATTATCCGGCTATGATGCGTCAAAACATTTGGGGACGGCATGTCACAAAGCACAGCCATTTTAATAACGCTGATGATTTATATGCTCGCTTTGGCGGGCATTGGTCTATGGAGCAGTCGCCGCATTAAAGGCGAAAGCGATTTCTTTCTCGCAGGCCGCGGCCTTGGCGCGATAAGTGCGGGTCTGTCCTATGCCGCCTCCACCAGTTCCGCCTGGGTGCTGCTGGGGTTTACCGGCATGGTCTACACGCAAGGCCTGATCGCGCTGTGGCTCGTGCCCGGTATATTTGCAGGATATATTTTAACGTGGCTTGTCATTGGCCCGCGCCTCAACACGGACGCGGCGACCCATAGCCATATTACTATTCTTGATTTTCTGGGCCAAGGCCTTACCCCCATATGGGCGCGGCGCATTGCCATTGCGGGCGCCATGATGATCCTGTTCTGTTTTGTCTTTTATATGAGCAGTCAAATTGATGCGGCGGGCAAAGCGCTGATCAATACATTTGGACTTTCGCGGGCGGGCGCTATTTTGATCGGGGCGGGCGCGATACTTCTATACTGCCTGCTGGGCGGGTTTATTGCGGCCAGTATCACCAATGCCGTACAGGCCATTGTTATGATGATTGCCTGTATCATTGTGCCGATCATGACCGTTCACGCGGCCGGCGGTATTGAACAGATGATGACCAATTTACATGACACGCAAGCGGCGCGCTATTTCAGCATCACCGGAAGCGCAGCAGGCCTTGCCGGCGCGGGCCTTGCGCTCGGACTGCTTGGCACAGGGCTTGGCGCGCTAGGACAGCCGCAACTGCTCAATTGGATTATGGCCGTTAAAGACCCCAAAATGCGCAAGCAAGGCGCGGCCATTACCATTGGTTGGGGCGTTGTGATTTATACGGGCCTCATTTTAATGGCGATGGCAGCGCGCTCTATGTCGATTGAAACGCCCAAAGAGGAATTGTTTTTCACTCTGGCGCAAAAATTCCTGCCCACCGTTTTTGCGGGCATTGTGATTGCCGCCGTATTGTCCGCCGTCATGTCGACGGTTGATAGCTTGCTGCTCTCTGCTGCTGCCGCCGTCAGTCACGATATGGGCGGCAATGCCGTGCCCGCCGATAAGGCTGTTCTGTATGGCCGCATCGCCATGGTCGGCGTCGCGGTGATCGCCGTTCTGCTGACGCTCTACGCGCCGCAAGATATTTTCAAACGCGTCCTGTTTAGCTGGGTCGCGCTCGGCGCAGCATTTGGGCCGTCTATTTTGACTAAATGTCTAGGCTGGAAAATCTCCGGCGGCGTTATATTTGCCGCCATACTTGCCGGGTTCTTTACGGCCGTCATCGCCTATAATGCCGCGCAATTTGCCGGTGCCGATCTGAAACCCGCCTTCGGCGTCATAGAAAAATGGGGCAGCTGGATTGTTGGGGTATTCATTTTAACGATGGGGCGGTTGAAGTCGGATAAGGCGTAGGAACTACACCCCCGCCCATCATCCCGCCGGAGGGCGGGACCCAGAATTGCTGAACCTGCTTTGTAAATGCATGCGGTTTAGAGGACTGAACGCGCCGCACGTTCAAACTCAATTTCACCAAATTCTCTAAATCGTAAATCTGGGTCCCGCCCTCCGGCGGGATGATGGTGGAGGGGTAGGTTTACGCTTTACGCCAAACCGTCGTGCCGTCGGGTTGATCTTCTAACGCAATCCCTGCCGCAGCCGCTTCATCGCGCGCCGCATCTGCCGCCGCCCAATCTTTGGCTTTGCGAGCTTCGGCGCGTTTACTGGCGATCGCGTCAAAGGCCGAAGTTTCATCATCACTCGCCCCGCCTTTGAACCACTCTTCGGGGTCTTTTTGGAGGAGGCCGAGGAGGTTACATTGCGTAATCGATATGTATGCCGTTAGTGAAGATTCCTGCGCACCAGTTAGTCCTTTATCATACTCCATAGGTTCCGATGGAGTATGATCTTCACGATGCTTCCATGCGTAAGAAAAGCCTCTTCCGATACTTGAGATAAGCGTAGGTACTTGCAAATCGCTCATAAAGTACGAAAATGCTCCTCTGGACGAGTCTCCAGACCAATCAGGCAAATCATATGCAAAAAAATCTTTTACGCGATACCAGCTATCTAGATTCTCCTTACTCTCTTTCAGCAAATCCTCAGACCAAGACAGCTCACTCCGATAATGCGCCTTGAGCAATGCCAGCCGAATAACTTCTCCGTCCCAATCCTTCAGCAAATCATCAATCAGCGTCACATTCCCGAGCGATTTGCTCATCTTTGTGCTGCCCATATTGAGGAACTCATTATGGACCCAGTAATTGGCCATGGGTTTGCCGTGGGCGCAATTGGACTGCGCGATTTCGTTTTCATGGTGCGGGAATTTTAGATCAACGCCGCCGCAGTGAATATCAATCGTCTCGCCCAGCGTGTCGCGCGCCATAGCGGAGCATTCAATATGCCAGCCCGGACGTCCGCGTCCAAAGGGCGCGTCCCATCCAACGCCGTCTAGTTCGGGTTTCCACAGAACAAAGTCCGCGGCGTTTTTCTTACGCGCGACTTCGCCCTCACCCACGCGGTCCCCGCCGCGTAGCGCGTCCAGCGTATTGCCGGACAGCTTGCCGTAATCATCATATTTGGACACATCAAAAAAGACATGACCTTCGGACGCATAGGCGTAGTCGTCTTTCAGCAGTGTCTGAATAATATCGATCATCCCGCCAATATTCTCAGTCGCCTTGGGCTGATGCGTCGGCGGCAAGCAATTGAGCGCGGCAAGGTTCTCATTATAGATGCGGGCATATTTTTCGGTAATGTCGGAAATCGGCACGCCTTGTTCTGTCGCGGCCGCGATAATTTTGTCATCCACATCGGTAATATTGCGCGCATATTCGACCGCGTCTTCGCCGTAAATATGGCGCAGCACGCGGAATAGAACATCGGCCACAACTGCGGCGCGCGCATTTCCGATATGGGCATAGCTATAAACTGTCGGCCCGCAATTATACATTGTCACGCGCTTTGGATTTATCGGCGTGAAGGTCTCTTTGCGACGAGTCAGAGAATTATAGAGCGTCAGCTTCTGTGTGTCTTGGGTCGGTGTATCAGTCATGGCTTTGCCATAAAGCCCGCCGCGCCATTTTCAAAGCGCGTTTTTAACTCGCTGCAGTATCAATCAAAGATGTGCCATCGGCGGACACGCCATATTCATCACGCAGACGAAACTTGCGCTGCTCGCGAGTTTCGATCGTCTCTTGCGCAATATTGACTTTGTAGAACCACGCCAGCGCCCGAGCCCCAAAGAAAAAGGCCGGTAAAAGCATGATGGCATATGTTAAGCTATCCGGGACAGCCTCAAGAATAATCATGATCATCGCCAAAAATGTGACGTCCTGCGCCATGGCAACCCAGCTGATAATTCCCAAATAATATGTCCCGACCAAACTTAGCGTAGACAGCGTCGTAATCAGCAGGCCGACAAAATATTTTGTGCTATAGGCGCTAATCGCCCCGCCGCTTATGCCGATCAGCATTGATATTAAGATAAAGCCCATTTGGTCTGTTTACTTCAAATTGAATGCGCGCGGCGCTTATAAATTAAAATTGAAGTTATATTCGCGCGCGATGCGGGCTTTTTTCTGGGCTTTGGTTTCCACTTTTTCTTTGCGGAAATGAACAATGTAAATCGTGCCCATTATGCGCGCCCCAAAGAGGGCCGCCGGAAAGACCATGATCGCCGTTTGAGCCTCTTCGGGCAGCGTTTGAAATAGATATCCCGCAACGGAGAACATGTCCCCTTCGCCTGCTCCTGCATTGGCGGCCATAGACAAAAAGGGCGCGCCAAATTTTGACACAAGCAAGACGGCGCCGGGCGTGCCGAACAAAATCGCCAAAAAGATTTTGGAGTTAAACGCGCTAATCCAGCCAAGCAGGAGACCAAGTCCGATAGATACCATTAAATATGTCATAGGTCTAACTATTCAAATGATGTATAAATAAGGTGTCTAAACAGGGTTTACAGATCATGAATATTTCTGATGAGGTCTTATTCATTGCTGCGCCGTGATTGAGACTCGCTTTTTACGTCCTGCTTCCCATATAAGGCCCATAGAAAATCATAGAGAGTTTTATGAGCACTGATAAAAAATCAACGCCGTCCTTAAAGGCTGTATCAAATACGCCGCGCCCTTCGCGTGAAGAGGCGATGGACGCCGTGCGGACGCTACTGGCCTTTGTCGGCGAAGACGCAGACCGCATTGGCCTTGTCGATACGCCGCGCCGCGTTGTCGATGCCTATGGCGAGTGGTTTGCAGGATATGGTGATGATCCTGCCAAAGTGCTGTCCAAAACATTTGAAGATATTAATGGCTATGATGACATGGTCATTTTGCGCGAGATCGACGTCGAGAGCCATTGTGAGCATCACATGGCGCCGTTTCTCGGCACAGCCAGCGTCGCTTATTTGCCCGCGGATAATGTCGTTGGCATTTCAAAGCTGGCCCGCGTCGTTGAGATTTATTCCAAGCGCCTTCAGAACCAAGAGAACCTGACCACGCAAATTATTGACGCGATTGAAACAGGCCTAAAGCCGCGCGGCACAGCCGTGATGATAGACGCTGTACACCAATGTATGAGCACGCGCGGCGTGCATCATCCAAATGTGTCGACAATTACGACGCGGTTCACGGGGGAGTTTAAAACCAACCCCGCGCTGCAAGAACGGTTTTTGAATTTAGCCAAACGCTAGATATACAAAAGGCGGGCTTTGGCCCGCCTTTTTCAATTCAGCATTAATGAGCGCTTAGTCCAGACACACCGCTTGGCCTTCATTGGCAACAAGGCGAATATCAGAGAATGAAATGCTCAACTTGGCATCTGTCTCAACACGGACAGGCTCCGTGACTTTCGTCATTGCCGTGCCCTCGGCAAAACAAGAGAGCTTGATGGACACTTCATTCCACTGGCCAACCGTCTGCCCGGATAGATAGTCCTGCATATTCTGCGTGGCGCATTCGGCGTCCTGACAGCGCATGCCGAGCGTTGTCGCGCCTGCGCCAATTTCATTGATGCGGTAACGCATATAGATCGCCATATCGCCGGTGTTTTGACGGGACAGATCAACCGCGTCGGCGCGGATGAGGAAGCGCCCTGTATCATTGCCTGAGAACATGACTGTGCGGATATTTTCCTGCGCGCCGTCATCTTCACTTTGGATAATGACTTCACCTGCCGCTGACGTCGCTTTGGTCGTAACCGCCGTTGTGCCGCCGGAGCTATCTTCGACAACCGTCATCCACGGAAAGACCGCCGTGCCGGCTTTCATATAGTTTTCGGCATTTGACCCTGTTAACTCCACACCAGCATCTTCGGGCAAAGCCTCGACCTTGCCGGGTTTGGCATAGGTCAGACCATAGCCATAAGCAAAGAGCGGATCGTAATTTTCATCACCGACATTGAGCGGCGTTTGGATCGCGGTGCGCGGCCAGCTATAGGGCAGCGTGCCTTTGAAATCATATGCCACGCGGCCATCTTGACCGGCAAATAAAACGTCAGTGGCGTAGCCGCCTTCACTGCCCGGAAGCCACGCCGCGACAAATGCGTCAGAGGCGTTGATCTCGCGGTTCATCCACAATGGACGGCCCGTCAAGAATACGGCGACAACAGGAATACCGTCTGCGCGCAATTTTTTAATCAGGTCCAAATCCGTATCGTCGCCCGGCTTATAGGCCAGTGTTTCAATATCGCCTTGGAACTCCGCATACGGGTCTTCGCCGAAGACAACCATGGCCACATCAGGTTTGGTTTTATAACTCCCATCTACAGAGAGAACGGCTTTACCGCCCGCTGCGTCCGTATGGCGTTTCACGCCATCATAGAAAGAACTTCCGCCCGGGAAATCTGCATTGCTATTTCCCGTGCCCTGCCAAGACAGAGTCCAGCCGCCGGATTGTTTGCCAATATTATCTGCGCCGTCACCTGCGATCAGGATTGTATCGCCCGGCGACATGGGAAGAACGCGTTTTCCACTCGCCTGCTCATTATTTTTAATCAGAACCAGAGACTCACGCACCGCTTGGCGCGCCACCTCTTTATGGGCTGGTTTTTGAAGCAGATCATAATCCCCCGCCAAAGCGCGGCTAGACGGTTTGCCGGCCTCAAATAATCCTGAGCGGATTTTTACGCGCAAAATACGGCGCACGGCATCATCAAGTCGCGACATCGGAATCTCGCCGCTCTCGACTTGCGCCATCGTATTATCAAATAATCCACGCCAGCTATCCGGCGCCATGAACATATCAAGACCCGCATTAATCGACTGCGCGCAGCTTGTATTTGTACAGCCCGCGACTTGGCCGTGACCATTCCAATCCCCGACAATAAAGCCGTCAAAGCCCATGCGGCCTTTCAGGACATCTGTCATCAAGCCTTTATGGCCATGCATGCGTATGCCTTGCCAGCTATTAAAGCTCGCCATAACGACCTGCGCGCCTGCGCCGACCGCTTTGGGATAACCCGCGCCATGGATATCGCGCAGCTCTTCTTCGGTATCCAGATTATTGCCTTGGTCATTGCCGCCTTCTGTGCCGCCATCGCCAATGAAATGTTTTGCAGTCGCAATAACATTGGGACCGGAAAGGAAGTCGTCTTCGCCGGGAACGCCTTGAATGCCCAAAATCAGTTGGTCAGCATAGCTTGCCGTTACTTCCGGATTTTCGCTATAGCCTTCATATGTGCGGCCCCAGCGATCATCGCGCACCACTGCAATCGTTGGCGCAAAAGTCCATTCTTGACCGCCCACGCGGATTTCTTGAGCTGTCACGTCGCCAATTTGGCGCATTAATTCCGGATTACGCGCCGCGCCCAGACCAATATTATGCGGAAAGACTGTTGCGCCGGGAATATTGTTGTGCCCGTGAACCGCGTCCGTGCCCCAAAGCAGCGGAATGAACGGCCCGCCTTCGAGATCAGCTTCAAGACTGGCCGCGTAAAATTCATCGGCGAGTGTCAGCCACGCCGAAGCGGGGCTACGATTATCGCCATTGGGCGCGCTATTGCCGCCATTGAGCAAAGACCCCAGAGGGTATGTTTTAAGGTCTTCGGGAGAGATGGACCCAATATCAGCTTGGATGATCTGCCCGACTTTTTGGCGAAGCGTCATCTTGGCCATAATGCCATCGATACGCTTCTCTAAAGCGGGGTCGACAGCAATCGGAGATTTGACCTCGGGCCACAGCTCAGGATGAACCGTTCCGGGGGCTTCAATCACTTTGTCTTTTTTGGCCGTATCCGCAGACCCGCCGCCGCATGCGCTCAGCAAGAGCGCCGCTGCTGCGCAGCTTGTCATCCAAGAAAGTGTCTTCATGTCAGTCTCCCATTCAATTTAGCCCGTATGAAATATAACGCGCCATCATTCGTGTGGCCCGTTTAGTGCATATTTTGACATTGTGCACGGGCAATATGTTCGAAGTCGGGAAATTGCGCAAAATTTGACAGCGCTGTCAATAGTCAATTATGACGTAGCTATTCATAAAAGGATACGCGATGAACAAAGTTTCGAATTTGATTTTAACCGCCGCTTTATCACTAGGGCTAGCAAGCCCTGCTCTGGCTGACACTTTTGAAACGAAACGCTGCGTGAATATGGGCAATGCGCTGGACGCGCCCAATGAAGGCGATTGGGGTCATACGATTGACCTGAGCAATTTTGCCAAAATCAAAGCGGCCGGATTTGATACTGTGCGCATCCCCGTGCGCTGGAGCGCGCATACGGGCGGCGCGCCAAATTATACAATCAACCCGCGCTTTGCTGCCCGCGTTGACCAAGTTCTTGATGCCGCCAGCGCCGCAGGCTTAAATGTCATCGTCAATGTGCATCATTTTGAGGAATTAAACGAAGATCCCGATCAGCATTATGTAAAATTCGTGATGATCTGGCATCAGGTGTCTCGGCGCTATGCCAATCGTCCCTCCAATGTATATTTTGAAATCATTAATGAGCCCAATGGCAATTTTGGCGGCAATCAAATGCGCGCCGTGATGACGGGAGCGGTTCAAGAAATTCGCCGCACAAACCCGACACGCATTCTCATTTTAGGGGGCGAAAATTGGAACAGCTTGGATGCACTACCCAGCATACCCAAAATCAATGATCCCAATCAGGTTTACACCTTCCATTATTATAACCCCTTCGAATTTACGCATCAAAAAGCGGAATGGACGCATCTGAAAAATAGCGGAACGGTTAAATGGGGCAGCCAGTCTGATCGGGACCAGTTAAACAGAGAAATGGACAAAGCCGCACGCTTTGCGCGCGAGTCGGGAAAGCCTTTATTTGTTGGTGAATTCGGCGCCTACCAAAAGGCGCCCTATAAAGACACGGTTGAATATTATGAAGCGGCGCGGCGCGCCATGGAAGAGCGCGGCCTGTCGTGGTGTGCGTGGAATTTCACGGCGACCTATCCGCTCTATGATAGCGACCGCCGCAGGTGGGATACCCAGAAACTCGGCGCGCTAGGCCTTAGTCCCAATGGCATAACTTATGCGCCCGCAAAATCGCGCCCGGCGCGGCCTGCCCCGCGCCTCAGCGGGCAGAGCATTGATGATGCATTTAACGCATTACGCAGCCGCCTCCCCAAAGACGGAAAATTAATGACGCGGCCCTATGCGCGTGATTTAAAATTCTACGGCAGCGCCCAAGTCAGGCCCGTCGCAGATGCGGGCGTTCCCAGCGGGCAAGCCGTCGAAATAAATGTCTCGCGAAGTGGAAACCCCTGGGACAGCGCGGCGAACGCCCCACTTTCCGAGCCCATAAGACGCGGCGATGTCATCGTCATGTCTTTCTATGCCAAAGCCCTGCGCGGTGAAGGCAAATTAAACATGGCAGGAGTGCAGCTTAACCGCGAGCCATATGAGCCTTTACTCGCTAAACCTGTTTCCCTCTCAAGTGAGTGGCAGCAATATTATATCTCTGCTCGCGCGAGCAGGGATTACGCCGCGGGCGAGACCGCCTACACATTCCACTTATCCGGAGCGACCCAGACCATTCGTATGGGGCCGCTCTTTATTGTTAATCTCGGGCCAAGGGCAGATATGTCAAGCATCCCGACCAATCCATAGGAGGCACGCGGGGCGCATGCATTGCTATATAATTATGGGAGTCGCAGGCAGCGGCAAAAGCACGGTCGCGAAAGCCGCCGCAGAAAAATTGGGTTTGCCGTTTATTGAAGCCGATGATCATCACAATCAGGCCAATAAATCGAAGATGAAAGATGGCTATCCGCTAAATGACCGCGATCGAGAACCTTGGATTGATAGTCTGGTTGCCGCCGCAAAACCCCATAAAACAGATGTCGTGATGTCGTGCTCGGCGCTCACCAAATTCGTTCGCAAACGCATGCGCGCGGGATTGAATGGAAACTGCACCTATATACATTTACACGGCAGTCCGCGTCTCATCCGGGAAAGACTAACGGACCGCAAGGGCCATTTCTTTGGAGCGGATTTATTAGCCAGCCAATTCGCGGCGCTAGAACTCCCTAACCGGGCCCATACGTTAAATATTGAAAATGATATCGAGACTTTAGTCGGTCAAGTTTGCGAGATTATTAAGCCCGCCGCTTAGACCACCATCATCGCGATGCACGACACAACAAAACCCGTCACCCCAACAATGGTCGAAGCGACGGTCCAGCTGCGCAAGGTTTCGGCTTCGGTTTGGCCAAGATAGCGATTAACCAACCAGAATCCGCTATCATTGACGTGACTCATGAGGCTCGCGCCGGAGGCAATTGCGATGACGATAATGGCCGTTTGCGGCGCAGATAAGGGAATCTCTAGCGCAGCGAGAACAGGGGCGGTTAAACCCGCCGCCGCGAGCATCGCTGCAGTTGCAGAGCCTTGCGCGATACGGACAATAGCGGCGGTGGCAAAGGCAAACAGAATAATCGGAATTGAATTATCAATCATGGCGGCGGCGAGAGTTTTCCCGATTTCGCTATCGACCATGACCTGTTTCAAAACCCCGCCCGCGCCTGTAATCAGGATCACCACGCCTGCAGGTTCCA
>CALLBH010000157.1 GCA_938001945.1 uncultured Robiginitomaculum sp. | reverse complement strand
CCCGGTGACCAGACAAGGCGCTCTTCATAGGTCGGTTGTAATTTACGGTGGCTACTTTGAACAACGCCGTTCGCGTCGATATAGACAAAACTACAATAGAGGCTGTGGCCGCTGCGATCTGCAGCGCGCTCGATGATACCTAGATAACAGGCCATATTCGCAGATTTCAGCGCGGCGCAAACGTCGTCTAAATGCCCCGCCTCAATAATGACCGCCTGATCAGAATAAAGCGCAAAGAGCTCCTTTTGTTTATCCGAGTTAAACTGTGCTCCGCCCGTCAGATCGACCCAAAAGGGATAGCCTGGAATGAGGGCCTCGCCAAAGACAATTAACTGCGCGCCCTCAGTGGCGGCTTCATGGATTGTCTCAATAACTCGCGCAAGTCCGCCCGCGCGATCAAGCCAGACAGGGGCGATTTGGGGGAGTGCAATTTTTAGCATCTTTAATCCTTTTATTCTGCGTCGACATAGCGCGAGAGCAAGCGAATATAAGCACTTTGATAACCGAGGCTATTTTCCGTAACCTGCCAACTCGCCCACGGCCAGCCTTCGTTGAACTCGCCATAGGCCTTCATGTGCGGCTCTCCAAATGGCGGCGTGACAGGCGCAGTTGCACACCCTTTATTTCCATCAGGACCACAGCTCTCTGGGCAGCAATCTGAACGCTGATAATAGGGATTCGGACCGCCAACCAAATAACCCGGAAGCGGGCCATATGTGCTGACGCCAACTTGGTCATAATCGGAGTTGCCGTCCGGGAACCAAGAATGATAAAATGTAGAAACCGAAGTCGTTGCGCCAAACTCGCTCATATTGGATAAATAGACGAGGCCAAGCGGGTTAACGCCATGCAGGTAATGCAAGTAATTTGCGCCATCTGCGTAGCTTTGCCGCGACTGCGTAAGAGGATGCGAGCATAAACCGCCGGCCCGCGACTTCGTGCTGTTACTCCCCCAAGTATATTCCGTTATCGGTGATAAATAAGGATCATCATTAATCGTTTTTGACGGCTTAAGCGCCGAGATGATTTTGCGTGATACTCTGCGGTCAGCATTTGGAAGCCCGGCGTAAAATAGTAAATCATCATATTCGAAGCCACGAAAATCATTCACAAAGCGGCTTTGAAAAACAGGATAGACCTCATAATTCTCTAATATAACGGTGTGGTACTTTTTCTCCCCTGTTAGCGCGTAAAGATAGGTCGCCGCCTTCAAGCGGATTTTTGAGCGCTGCTCTGCGTCGACCTCTTGTTGCCCGGCGGCTAATCCACTGGTTCCTGCAGCATCGTCATTATTGCGAAATACCACATCTGGATTTCCCTCGGCCCAATCCCACGCGGCAATCGCGCGCGCTTTATAGTCACCTGAAAGACGGCGTAATTTGCCGGACCGTCTTTGCGCAAATATTTTCGAGCTCATCGCAAAGGCTGCCGCGCAAGACAGGCTGGCGGATGTTGAGGCGTCGCCATAATAACTCGGCTCTACCGCGGCGCTTGGCGGGGACGCCCCGGCGCGCCCTAACACAGACAGGCAAGACCCATCTTCGTTTTGCATCCGCGCTAGCCACGCTGTTCCCCATGCCACTTCATCGAGCAGATCAGGAACGCGGTTTCCGCTCTCGGGGATATTAAAATCATCGGTGAAAACTTGCGGGCGTTCGGCATATGTCAAAAGCAGCGTCACAATATAATTGGACGTCCATGTCGTATATTGATTGTAATCCCCCGCATCATACCACCCGCCATAAAGGTCGCGCTCCGTGCTGGGGTTTTCTTTATCCATGAACCTTCGCGCCGTCATATCCTGCATATGGCTGGCACTATCCATCCACGGCTCATTGATGTGCGGCGGGAGCTTATCCATTCCCGCACGTTGATAGTAAAAATTACGCACGGCCTCGACAAAAACGGGGCGATACACATTGGATTTTATGTCGAAGGAAGCCGATTCAATGCCCTGCTGGGGATCAATGATCTTATATCGCCCCGGCACGCGAATTTTAGAAAAATCAACATGCCAAGCCTTATCGCCTGACAATGTATCCACCTGTCCATTTTTCCAAGGTTTTGGATTTAGCTTTAAAACCGTTTCGCCTGTGGCAACATTTTCAACATGGACGACAGATGACGGCGTATATTCAAGTCCTGCATCTGCGCCAATATGGGGATCGCGCAGAACTGCAATTTTACGCGCGCTCGGCTCGTAACCAAATTGGTCAATGACGATAAATGCGGCAGGAAGAGGTGACGGCTTTAAGGTTTCATCCGATGGCTTACCGGAGCATGATGCAAGCATCGCCGCGCCCACGATAAGAGTGCAGATGCCTCCTGATTTAACCAAATTGCTCAATTTAGACATAAATCACCCTGTTCGATTTAATTTGACTCATAAGCTGACTCTTTGACATAAGATCACCGCACAGCTTGTGGGGGCGCAAATGAAACCAAATGCAAATCTGTTATTGGCACGATTAGCCGATAAATTATCCTGTAAACCTGAAGAGTTAAAGTTCCTTTTGGAGCCTGACGATCCGATTAAATCAGTCGAAGCCGATATGCGTATACCGGATATCGAAGAGACCGATTAACCCTCGCCGCAATTAATTTTGATTTTGGACGCAGCCCGCAAGGCTTTTGCCCGCGCCGCGCCAATAGACTCGTCGGTCGCCAGCGCCACGCCAAGACGGCGCGAACCCGCAATCGAAGGCTTACCAAATAAACGAATATCCGTACCCACTTCGGATAACGCCTCAGACACGCCGTCAAAAGTAATATCGCTTGAATGCCCCTGCCCTAATATCACTGCAGATGCAGCAGGGCCATTTTGAGTGATTTCGGGAATGGGCAGGCCTAATATAGCGCGAGCATGAAGCTCAAATTCAGATAGGTTCTGCGAGACTAATGTCACAAGCCCCGTATCATGCGGGCGCGGAGAGACTTCTGAGAATATCACATCATCGCCGCGTACAAACATTTCCACGCCAAATAGCCCATAGCCGCCCAGCGCTTCGGTGACTTTGCGTGCCATAGTCTGCGCGCTATTTAAGGCCGCTTCGCTCATCCCGCAGGGTTGCCAGCTTTCTTGATAATCCCCGCCATCTTGACGGTGCCCGACTGGGGCGCAAAATGACGTGCCGCCGATGTGACGCACGGTCAGCAGCGTAATTTCATAATCAAATTCAACAAAACCTTCGACAATCACGCGCGACGCGCCCGTGCGCCCGCCCTCTTGGGAATAGGCCCAAACGCCCGCAATATCATCGTCGGTTTTCGCCGTGCTTTGCCCCTTACCCGAGCTGCTCATGACAGGTTTGACCACGCAAGGCAGGCCGATTTCGGCTATTGCCGCGCGCACTTCGTCTTCGCTATCAGCAAATTTGTAAGGCGACGTCACTAGCCCCAGATCTTCGGCGGCAAGGCGGCGTATGCCTTCGCGATCCATTGTTAGCTGCGTGGCCTTGGCCGTCGGAATCACCGTAAAGCCTTCATCCTCAAGCGCAGCCAATGTATCCGTCGCAATCGCCTCGACCTCTGGAACAATTAAGTCAGGTTTCTCGGCTTCGATGATTGCGCGCAATGCGGGCCCGTCGAGCATGCTGACCACGTGGCTGCGATGGGCAACTTGCATAGCGGGCGCATCAGCGTAGCTGTCCAGCGCAATCGTTTCAACGCCGAGGCGCTGCAGCGCGATGACAATTTCCTTACCCAGCTCGCCTGATCCACAAAATAAGACCTTTGTCGCACTTGGGCGTAGGGCCGTTCCAAATGATGTCATGCTTTGATAATCCTTTGCGGTGAAGATTTCTCGACGCGCTTTATCTCGCCCGCCACTTCCAGCTCCAATTTCACCGACGTAGCATGCCAGCCCACAGAACCAAGACGAGATAATTCATCTTTTGTCAGTCGAGACTTCACCGCGTCATTCAGATCTTTAAAGAGCAATCCATCGGCTCCGGCATGATCAATCGCGTCTAAGATGGCCGCGCGCAGGGCCGTAAATTTCCATGTCGGAATATTTGTGACGCCATTGGCGTTTGGCGTGCGGCACGGTGTTCTCGGCTCTTTCATCATTCCCTCCAATTCGACCAATGCGTTAATAACGCGAGCAAAGCCCCCTGCCAAGACATCCGCGAAATGCGACATTCGCGCTGCATCCTGCGCCTTTACATTGCGCGCGCTCTCCCCCACATCCAATCCATGACAGATTTTATTTTTGAAGGCTGTGACCTGACAGCCGAGCAAGCCCAGAGCATCCTCGACGAGACGCTGCGCGGCGCGGATGACGGCGAATTATATATTGAGCGCGGCGCGTCCGAAGCGCTGACCTTTGATGATGGCCGCCTGAAAAACGCCAGCTTTGACAGTTCGCGCGGATTTGGCCTGCGCTGCGTCGCGGGCGAAACAACAGGTTTTGCCCAAAGCAGCGATATGAGCGCCGGCGCGCTGACCCGCGCCAGCGCCGCAGCTAGCCTGGCTAAAGGCGGCCATGAGGTCGTGAATTCATCGGCTCCGCCCGCCCGCACCAACCGCGCGCTTTATCCCGATATTGACCCCATCGCAGACCCTGATTTCTCGACCAAGGTCGAGCTCTTGCAAGAAATCGATGCCTATTGCCGCGCCGCCGACCCGTCGGTTGTGCAGGTTTCAGCGACCCTGTCGAGTTCGCGCCGCGCTATTGCGATTTTGCGTGACGGCGGCGAGCGTTATGATGATGTTCGCCCGCTTGTGCGCCTCAATATTTTGATCACCTGCGAAAATGAAGGCCGCCGCGAAACAGGTTATGCAGGCCATGGCGGCCGCGCGGAATATGGCGAATTTATCGCCCCCGCGCAGTGGAAAAAACTCGCGGGTGAGGCCATTCGTCAAGCGAAAGTGAACCTGACTGCCGAACCTGCGCCCGCTGGACAATTTGATGTTGTCCTCGGTCCCGGCTGGCCCGGCGTATTGCTCCACGAAGCGATTGGTCATGGCCTTGAAGGTGATTTTAACCGCAAGGGCCTTTCCGCCTTTGCCGGGAAAATGGGCGAGCGTGTTGCTGCCCCCGGCGTAACAATCGTTGATGACGGCACAGTGCCCGGCGCGCGCGGATCGCTGACGATTGATGATGAAGGCACGCCGACATCGCGCACGACATTGATCGAAGACGGCATTTTGGTCGGCTACATGCAAGACCGCATGAATGCGCGCCTGATGGGTAAAACACCAACAGGCAATGGTCGCCGCGAGAGCTTTGCTCATGCGCCCCTGCCCCGTATGACCAATACGCAAATGCTGTCCGGTCATGATGATCCCGAAGAAATTCTTGCGGGCCTAAAAGATGGCATTTACGCCACCAATTTTGGCGGCGGGCAAGTTGATATTACCAACGGCAAATTTGTCTTTCAGTGCACCGAAGCGTATCGCGTGAAAAACGGTAAAATCCTGCACCCCGTCAAAGGCGCAACCCTCATCGGCGACGGCCCTACCGTTCTGACCCAAGTGCGTAAAATCGGAAATGATAGCGCACTTGATCCGGGCATAGGCGTATGCGGCAAAGCCGGACAAGGCGTCCCCGTGGGCGTTGGACAACCGACGCTTTACATCGAAGGACTAACGGTTGGCGGAAGCGCGGTTTAAGTCGCTATCTTGAAAAAATGACACACATGCCCACATCTAATCTATGGGGACAAACACAAATTTAGGATCGAAACGCCGCGCAAAGCGCGCGCAGAGAAAAACTTTGCGTCGTCGTAAAACGAATACTGGATTTGGGCGGTCATTTACATCACGTTACTTTTCGGATTTGACCTATTATATGCGCGTACGGTTAGTTTATTTATTCATACGCAAGCCAGTTCGCCAGACATGGTCAGAACAATGATTTCAGACCATAATGGCATATCTATTCAAAATTGGGGATTGGGCTTTGCAATCGCGCTCCTAACACTTTGGTGCGGTGTTGGCTGGGCTTTTCGGGACATAATTAAGCTTCATATGGGACGAATTGCGCTGCATCTCGCGGGGGTATGCGCCGCGATGTTTTTCATTATTTCAATGTTCATAATGGCAACATATTAGCCCGTGTCATGGATTTAACATTTCAGTATGAAAGCACCGAGCTGTTGTTGCCCCCTATCTTCGCGCGGCGCGCCCGCTTATAAGGTGCGACGAAATGGCAGACTGTGGAAGGACCCAAAATGGCCGGAATGAATTTATTGGATATGATTATGAGCGCGCAAAATGGCGGCGCGATTGAGCAAGCGGGCGCGCAGGCGGGGTTAAATCCGCAGCAAGCTCAAAGCGCAGTCATGGCCCTTTTACCCGCCATCAGCTCCGCGCTGAAAAACAATACGCGCTCGCCGCAAGGCCTTGGCGGACTACTTAGCGCGCTGCAGGGCGGCAACCATGAGCAATATATCGAAAACCCTCAAATGCTCGGTCGTCCTGAAACCGTGCAAGACGGCAACGCCATTCTCGGCCACCTCTTTGGCTCCAAAGATGTCAGCCGCGCTGTCGCCTCCCACGCGTCGCAAAAATCAGGCATTGGCGCGGACCTCCTTAAAAAGATGCTCCCGCTCGTGGCGACGATGGCCATGGGTAGCCTGTCGAAGCAAACACGCGGCGGCACTATGAAAGGCGCACTTGCCGGTCTTGCCATGCAGCACCTTATGGGCGGCGGCCAAGCCCCTCAGCAAGGCGGCGGTCTTGGAAGTATCCTTGGCGCATTAACGGGCGCGCCTAAGCGCCAACAACGCCGCGCGGTGCAAACCCATCAACAAGGCATGGGCATCCTCGGCAATCTTCTAGATGCTGATGGTGACGGAAGCTCAATGGACGACATTCTCGCCATGGCGATGAAAGGCCTCAGCCGCTAGATTGGTCAGGTTTCAAGACAAAGAAAAAGCCCGCTCAACTGAGCGGGCTTTTTTATTAGTTTCATAATATCTGAACTTAAGCTTCAGGCTTACCTGATG
>CALLBH010000156.1 GCA_938001945.1 uncultured Robiginitomaculum sp. | reverse complement strand
GTCGCCTCACGGGTCAGTTGATGGCCGGCGCAGCTGCAGTCGCGGTTGCGGGAATTATCGGATATGTCGCGCTCAACGCGCCGGGCGAGAAAGCGCGTATGGTGGCTAAAACGCCCATTAAGGCCGCGACTCCTAGCCCGGTTAAAACCGAAGTTTTGTCCGCGCCTGCGCTTGTTCCAACGCCAGAGATTGGTGATGCGGCCAAGGCCACAGATTTAACCGCAAAGCCTGCTGATGCTCCAAAGGCGGATAAAGAGGTTAAGACCGCCGAAGAGACTGCGCCCTCAAAGGATCAGAAAGCTGAAGCGGCTACTCCCAAAGAAATGGGGCTTAAAAATGAAGCCGCGCCAACCCCCACAAAAGCCGTAGTGAAAGAACAGCCCGAAGAGGAGGTTTTTGACTACCAATTGGCCTTTGATGAATTTATGGCCGAGGCTGGAGATGAAAGCGTCGCGGCTAAAGATGTAGAAAAGACAGCGGCGAAGGCGGCGTCCGTCAAGGTCGCGTCATTACCTAAAGCTTCTGTGCCTGAAATTCGCATTCGCGAAACACAGGTCGCAAATCCTGAGATCAAAGAAGCTGCTCCAAAACAGCCTGAAACGAGCGACGCCTATTCGGGTGTGATTACGCAGGTGCAGTCAGATCTGTCAGCGCTCGGGTTCTATTTTGGTCCGGCAGATGGGAAAATGTCTCCGGCGTTGACGCAATCCATGACAGATTACAAAGCGCTTTACGGACTGGCTGCTGGTGATCGCATTACGGGCGATTTGCTAAATAGTCTTAAGACTTCGCGCCGCGAGGCGGATCAATTAGCGGCTCAAGAGGCACTAATCCCGGTCGAGCCTGTTGCTGTTCAAACGGCCAGTATTGCGCCAACTGTAGAATATATTGATGTTGTGCCAGTGGCTGCCGCTCCAGCGCCAGAGGCAGCATATGTGCCGGTTGAAGAGGCGCCTGTGAAGGTTGCCTCAATTACGCCAGCGCCGGTCGTTCCCGCGCCCGTGGCGGATGTGATTGTTGAGGCCAAGCGCACGACTAAATTGTCAGGCATCTATCCCGAGCGCGCGATTAGCCGCGGGTTTGAAGAGACGGTTGTTATGAACTTTAGCTATGACATCGGCACGGATGGAAAGCCTTTTAACATCGTGATGAGCGACATTGACTATGATGGCACATATCGCCGGAATTTTGAAAAAGCTGGCCTTAAATCTGTATCAGATATTCGGTTCTCGCCGAAAACTGTGAACGGGGAGCCTGTCGTTTCGCGCGCCAATAAACAACGCATAACGTTCCGCGTTCAGTAGTCTCGTTTAACAGGCAATCACATTGACGGCGAGCCCGCCTTGGCTCGTCTCTTTGTATTTATGGCTCATATCCAGACCCGTTTGGCGCATGGTTTCAATTACTTGATCCAGTGACACTTTGTGGCCTGTGCCGTCATCATGCATAGCCAGGCGCGCCGCATTAACGGCTTTGACTGACCCAATGGCGTTGCGCTCAATACACGGAATTTGCACGAGGCCGCCCACAGGGTCACATGTCAGGCCAAGATTGTGCTCCATCCCAATCTCGGCGGCGTGCTCGACTTGGTTGGGGTTTGCTCCCCACATGGCCGCCAGACCGCCCGCCGCCATAGAGCAGGCCACACCGACTTCGCCTTGGCATCCCATTTCCGCGCCGGATATTGACGCGCGCTGTTTGTATAAAAGCCCGATGCCCGCCGCCGTCAGCAGGAATGTGCGCCGCATATCGGGCGTGGACGACTCCCCTGCGCCGTAATGACGAATAACAGCGGGAATGATGCCTGCCGCGCCATTTGTCGGCGCGGTCACGACGCGCCCGCCTGCGGCGTTCTCTTCATTCACAGCCATGGCATAGACATTGAGCCAGTCAAAAAGCTGCTCACGCTCATTCGCGCCGGGCGAGTTTTGCAATTTGTCCCAAATATCGGGCGCGCGGCGTTTGACATTTAGCCCGCCCGGAAGTTCTCCGCGTTGCGTTAGGCCGCGATCAATACAAGCGGTCATCACGTCCCAAATATGATCAAGGCCCGCCAGTGTTTTCTCGCGCGAGCGGCGCACATCTTCATTGGCCAGCATAACTTGAGCGATGCTTTTGCTTTCGCGCGCGCAAATTTTAAGCAGCTCTGCGCCGCTGCCAAAGGGCAGGGGGCTATTTGTGCTATCCACGATCATATCTTCTTTGGCGGGGGCTTTGAGTTGACGCTCCGTCGCAATAAATCCGCCGCCAACAGAGTAATATGTATGGGCAAAGAGCGTTTCGCCGCTTGCCCCGCGTAGTTCCAGTTTCATCGTGTTGGGATGCAAAATATCCGTCTGGTCGGTGATAAAATGGATGTGTGTTTTAGGGTCAAATGAGACGCTTGGCCCGTCATGAAGTTCTAACTGACCTGTCGTTTTGACTTGCGCCAGCATATCTTCGCATTGCTGAGGCAGGATTTTACTTGGGGACGCGCCCATTAACCCCAGAATGCTCGCCGTATCTGTTCCATGACCAATACCGGTTAGTGCGAGCGAGCCATAAAGATAAATGTGAACGCTGGCCGCGCCGTTTAGTTTGCCGCGTTTGGCCGCGCGCAGGACAAAACGGCGCCCAATCCGCATCGGGCCAACTGTATGAGAGCTGGACGGGCCGATGCCAACTTTGAAAATGTCTAAAACAGATAACATGTGTTGCCGTTAGCGGGTTTCGCGCTGATGCCAAACCCGTAAAATGATAATACCGTTGTCAAATACCCGATAGGTGCAAATATATCCGGACCCGCCATACCCGATAATCACTTCGCGCTCGTAGCCGCCCAAGCGAGACGGGCGTCCCATTTGAGGGTTTGAGGGCAAAAGATTGAGTGTATTCGCAATCGTCGTAAGGCATGTCTTTGCAGCCTTTAGATTTATTGGTGCTAAAAAATCATAGACGCGGTTTAAATCCGCTTTTGCTTCGCGTGACCATATTATGGGCCGAGGTTCACTCATTCCGGCAAAGACTCAATCCAATTTGTAATCTGCGCGTGAGTTAGATGGTCACCCGTAAGCTGAAAATGCTCCCACCGCTCTTGGACGATACGGCGTTCCTGCTCTAATTCTTCCTCTTGGTGAACGAATTTTTTGATTGCTTCTTGCATGAGCGAGCTTGGGCTGCGCTCACGCAGCTCAGCAAGGGCTGTTAAACGCTCTTTATAGCCTTCGCCGAGGCGTATGGTTGTGGGTTTCGTAGACATCACGGCTCCTTTGTAACTACAATGTAGTCGAAAGCACTACATTTGCCAAGCACCGTCCCGAATTTCGCTATATCCCATCGCCATATATGCGGCGTCGACGACATTCTGTCCGCGCTCATTGAGGAGTATTCCACCGCCCATGCGGTTCATGGAATAGGCAAGGCTCATATCGCATTCGGGATCGTAAAACGTAATGGACCCGCCCGCGCCGACATGGCCATAGGCTTGGGAGCCCATGATTGCGCTGTGACCGGGCAAGCTATGCGTTTTGCGATTATCGATTGACAGCATGAAGCCTTGCCCGAACCGTGAGGGGATCAGCAAGGTTTGATCGCGATCGGTTTCTATTTGAACGGAGGCCATATCTGCGCGGCGCTCATCCGATAGCAATGTGTCGTCACGCAGCGCGTTAAATATGGTCGCCATGGCGCGGGCATTTCCAATGCCGCCGCCGCCGCCAATTTGCGCCCGCCACGCGGCGGGTAAATCCGGATGGTGCGCGCCGCTATTCATAAGCGCAAGAAATTGAATACCCATCGGATTGCTCATAAGGCCTTTTACAAAATCGCTCGCGATGTCGGCTGCGCCAGGTTTGAAAACGACCAATTTGGACATGCGCGGAAATTCGCGATCGGGCAATCCGATGTGAAAATCTGCGCCCAGCGGGGCAGAAATTTCATCATGGAAAAATTGCCCCAATGATTTGCCCGAAACGCGCCGAACAAGCTCGCCCACTGTCCAGCCAAATGTGATCATATGATAACCGGCATCTGTGCCGGGCGTCCAAAACGGTTTCTCTCTGGCGAGGCGTTTGGCCATATAGTCAAAATCATAATAGCCGCCGGGTTTTACGGGCGCACGCACTGCAGGAACGCCGCTTTGATGGGACAGCATATGCCGAACGGTGCAGGCTTCTTTACCATTTTGCGCGAATTCCGGCCAATAGGTGGCGACGGGCTCGTCAAGCGATAATTGTCCGCGATCAATTAAGAGATGCGCGCACAACGACACCATCGCCTTGGTGCAGGAAAACACGACAGACATCGTATTTTCGTCCCACGCTTTGGTCTTTTTTGTATCGGTGTGACCGCCCCATAAATCCACGACTTTTTCGCCGTCTGTAAAGACGCAAAGCGAGGCCCCTAATTCATTATGTTTAGTGAAATTTGTTTCAAAGGCGTCTCTAACACCTTGAAACTTATCAGGGCATGTTCCATTGACTAGGGGCATAAGCGATTTAACCCTTTGCGAAAGTCATCCGAAATCGGCGTGGGTTTGCGCGACGCTTCGTTGACATAAACATGGATGAAATGCCCCTGCGCTGCGGCGCTGTCAGACCCTTCGGTAAATAGCCCGATCTCATAAGTCACGGATGATGTTCCGATTTTGGAAACCCGCAGACCTGCGATGACGTCATTTGGAAATTCTATCGGCGCAAAATAGTTGCATCCTGTCTCAATGACGAGGCCAATTGTTTCGCTTTTACCAATCTCTAAATGCCCATTTTCAATGAGCCACTTATTCACGACCGTGTCGAAATAAAAATAATAAACCGCATTATTCACATGGCCATAAATATCATTATCCGACCACCGTGTGGGGATGATGAGGTGATGGAGATAATCAGATTTCTTATCTGGCATCGCGCGGGCCATTATAAAATCGTCTCATAGATTTTGACCGTCGCCTCATAGGTCATTTTGCGGGCATTATTCATGAGCAATCTGTCTTTGGTCATGGCGTCCTGCGCCATCATGGGGATGGCGTCCTGCGGGATATTGACCTGCGAGAGGGTTTGCGGAACTTTGGTTTCTTCTTTGATACGTAGCATTTCATCTATTAGCGATGCGCCTGTTTCACCGACGCGCAGGTCGGATGCAATTTCGCCATACCAGTGATCGGCTTTGGGCTGATTATATTTCATCACCTCGGTCAGGACGAGAGCATTGGAGAGGCCATGCGGGACATGGAAAAATCCGCCCAGCGGATAAGCGAGCGCGTGAACCGCGGCGCAGGGGGCATTGGAGAACGCTTGCCCCGCCAGCATCGCCCCGATGAGCATGTCATTGCGCGCGTTAATGTTTGAGGGCTCGTTGCAGGCCGTGACAATAGAGCCGCGTAATTTGCGCAGGGCGGTCAGAGCCAGAGCATCCGAAATTGGGTTCTTTTCGCGTATGGACGTATAGGCTTCAACGGCGTGCACCATGGCGTCAATTCCGGTGGCGGCCGTGATGGAGGCGGGCAAACCGAAAGTGAGTTCAGCATCGAGCAGGACGCGGTCTGCATAGAGGCTGTCCGCG
>CALLBH010000155.1 GCA_938001945.1 uncultured Robiginitomaculum sp. | reverse complement strand
ATCGGGCAGAGCAAAAGGCCGCCAGATTTCTGATCATCGAAATCGGAGCCTTTGGAAAACCAGGCTTCGAATTCGTGGTCATGACTGCATATGAGATTATATTTAATCATAAATTGGGGACTTGCGACCATGCGGGGATTTTCCCACGCGCGGCCTCCACTTCGGCCAAATCAATATCGGCGATCAGAATATCAGGGTCAGCGTGACCCAGCTCAGCAACGACCTCGCCCCATGGGTTGATAATCAGCGAATGGCCATAAGTCGTGCGGCCATCTTCATGCGCGCCGCCTTGGGCGGGGGCGATAATAAACGCGCCAGTTTCAATGGCGCGAGCACGTAGCAAGACATGCCAATGGGCTTGCCCCGTGGGAACAGTAAAGGCGGCAGGTACAGTTATGATCTGCACATTTTGGCGCGCGTAAAAGCGGTAAAGTTCCGCAAAACGAGCGTCATAACAAATCGAGAGGCCAAGTTTTCCAGCGGGCGTGTCAATTGGCGCAGGATATTTTCCTGCGTCGTAAATCGCACTTTCGCGCCATGTCTCTTTGCGACTGACGGTGACATCAAACATATGCATCTTATCATATGTCGCGAGTATTTCCCCGTCAGGTCCAAAAAGGTAAGAACGATTGGCGGCGCGGCCCTCGCCCGTTTTTATGGCCAGAGATCCAATGAGCAGAGTTATGCCGAGCTCGCCCGCCAGCGCCGCAAAGGCGTCAATTTGCGGCTCGTCGTCCTGCGTATTTACAAGCGACCAAAACAATTTCGGCCTGCGTTGGAGCAGCCCCGTCATTTCAGGCGTTGCAATAAATGTCGCCCCGCGCTCCGCCGCCTCGCGAATTTGCGCAGACGCCGCCGCTAAATTCGCGGCGGGATCAGCGCCCGAGCGCATTTGTGTGGCGGCGACTTTCATGGGCTATGCGGCGAGGAGTTTATCAAGCTCGCCGGAGCGGTCTAACGCCGCAAGATCATCAGACCCGCCAACATGTTTACCGTCAATAAAGATCTGCGGGAAGGTATTACGCCCTGAGCGTTTATTCATTTCCGCGCGCTTTTCTGCGCCCGTTGCAGGGATATCGATAATCTTGACGCCCTTGCCCTCTAGCAGAGCTTTGGCGCGAATACAGAACGGGCACATATATTTCGAATACATTTCAACTTTGGCCATGAGAGCCTCCTTTATTACGCCCCTTATGTGGGCACGGACTGGGGGTTGGCAACCCGCGCTAACGTAATCGTGTCCACCCGCGCCGCGCCAGCGCGTTTCAGCGTTTTCGCGCAGGCCTCCAGCGTTGATCCCGTGGTGTAAACATCGTCAATCAGAATGAACGCTTTGCCCTTAACTCTGTTCTTGGCCGATGCGCGAACCGCGAAGGCTCCAGACACATTGCGCTTTCGCCCGCTATAGCTTTTGCCGCCCTGACTGCTTGTCGCCTTGACGCGCTGCAAGATGTCCGGCGCGACCGCGATGCCCGTCTGTTTGGACAGGGCTCGCGCCAATATAAGCGACTGATTGTAACGCCGCGCGCGAAGTCGAGACGGATGCAGCGGAACGGGGAGGAGCGCGTCGCAACCCTCAAACAAGCTCCGCCCCGCGCGTTTCATATGCTGCGCAAAAACCGAGAGCCCTTCTTGGCGACCGCCATGTTTGAACGATAACACTAATCTGCGGCTGTCATTGTCATATTTAAACGCGCTGCGGGCGCGGTCATATGTTGGGCGTTTGATCTCGCACCGCCCGCACAATACGCCGCGTCCCAAATCATAATCAAATGGGAAACCGCAGGCCTCGCAGCAGGGTTCATCAAGAAAATTGATATGCGACCACAACTCGGCCTCGACGCTGTCTTGGCTTGCGACTTTGCCTGTAATGAGCGAACGCGGCGGGAAAACAATATCAAGCGCGCGCTCGCCCGCGCCGCGCAGGATGCGTTTTACCGATTTGCCACCTTCCAAAAACTCCATAGACAGGCCATATCGCATTTATGGATACACCCCAACCCCAGAACAATCATCTGATTTTTGACCGCGAGTTAATTGCCCGCCGCCGCAGCCGCGCCCAAAATCAAGGCGAGCTGTCATTTCTGCTCACGCGCTGCGCCGAAGACGCGGTCGAGCGCCTGCTCGATATTAATCGCGATTTTAAACGCGCGCTAATCATTGGTGATGCCCGCGCCAGCCGAATGATTATCGACGCGCTTCCCGAGGGTAAAATCGCACAGGTCGAATATGCCGACCATCTGCCCGAAGACCAAAACGGCGTCCGCGCGATTGACGAAGAGCGTCTGCCTTATGGGGCGCCTGAATTTGACCTGATCATCAACCTGCTGACTCTGCATCACTGCAACGACTTGCCGGGCGCGCTCGCACAATTGCGACGAGCGCTTCATCCTGATGGCGTTTTTATCGCGTCGATATTTGGCGGGCAGACCCTGACGCAGCTTCGCGGCGCGCTTTACGCAGCTGAGACCGAAATTTACGGCGGCATCACCCCGCGCGTCGCGCCATTTGCGGATTACAGCCAAGCGGCAGCTTTGCTGCAACGCACAGGATTCGCCCTGCCCGTTGTCGATAGTGACCGCGTGATGGTCAATTATCAAAACCCCATGCGGCTCCTATCTGATTTGCGCGATTTAGGCGAAACCAACGCCCTGACCCAGCGCAGCCGCAAGCCGATTTCCAAACGATTCCTCATGGCGCTCATGGCGCAATATGGACAGCTCGCAGATGATGACCGCAACCATCCCGCGACATTTGAAATCCTGTGGCTGACCGGATGGGCCCCGCATGAGTCCCAACAAAAACCGCTCAAACCCGGAAGCGCCAAAACCCGCCTCGCCGACGCGCTGGGCGTTA
>CALLBH010000154.1 GCA_938001945.1 uncultured Robiginitomaculum sp. | reverse complement strand
TCTATATGACATGCTCCGTGATTGCCGATGAAAACGAAGCCCAGGTTTATAAATTTATTGAAGAGAACGAAGCGTTTAAACTGATAAGCGCAGGTGAATTGTGGGAAGATGTCTTTGGCACGGATAGCGCAAAGCCATGGTCGGCTGATGGCTGCTCTGTAACTCTTTCTCCGGCCTCAACCGGCACGGACGGTTTTTTCTTCTCAATCATGGAATATATGCCTGATGAGGCAAATTAGACACAGGACGAATTATGAGCACTCTGCAGGACGATCTACGCGAACATCACGAACGCGCGCTAATTATTGATTTTGGCTCCCAAGTGACACAGCTCATTGCGCGGCGTTTGCGTGAAAGCGGCGTTTATTGCGAAGTGCATCCTTATAATAAAGTCGATGCGGCGTTCTTGGATACATATGATCCACGCGCGATTGTCCTGTCCGGCGGCCCAAGCAGTGTCGCCTCGGCAAAAAGCCCCCGCGCCGATGCCCATGTTTTTGATTTTGGCGTCCCGGTTTTGGGGATCTGCTACGGACAGCAAACGATGTGCGTGCAGCTTGGCGGCGAAGTTGAGGCCGGGCATGACGGCGAATTTGGCCGCGCAGACATTGAAATCGTTGGCGACAGTCCGTTATTTGCGGGCATAGGCGGGACACATGCCACGCAGCGCGTTTGGATGAGCCACGGCGACCGCGTCACGAAACAGCCCGATGGGTTTGAAATCATTGCGAAATCGGAGGGCGCGCCTTTGGCGGCGACGGCTGATGAGGCCCGCCGCTTCTACGGCGTCCAGTTCCACCCCGAAGTCGTCCACACGCCAATGGGCGCGGACATGCTGCGTAACTTTACTCACAAAATTGCGGGCATGAAAGGCGACTGGACCATGAAGGCCTTTCGCGAAGAAGCGATTGCCAAAGTGCGGCAGCAAGTCGGAGACGGAAAAGTTATATGTGGTCTGTCCGGCGGCGTAGATAGTTCTGTCGTGGCCGTTCTCCTTCATGAGGCGATTGGCGATCAGCTGACTTGCGTCTATGTTGATACGGGAATGATGCGCAAGGGCGAGTCCGATCAAGTTATTTCTTTGTTTTCAAAACATTACAATATGAACCTCATTCATGTTGATGCGGGCGATGAGTTTCTTGGCCTTCTCGAAGGCGTGGACGATCCGGAGCGTAAACGCAAAATTATCGGCGGCACATTTATTGATATATTTGAACGCGAAGCCAAGAAAGTTGGCGGCGCGAAATTCCTCGCGCAGGGGACGCTGTATCCCGACGTAATCGAATCTGTCTCTTTTGACGGCGGTCCAAGCGTGACAATAAAGTCTCACCATAATGTAGGCGGCTTGCCAGAGCGTATGGATATGGAGTTGGTCGAGCCGCTGCGTGAACTGTTCAAAGACGAAGTGCGCGCCCTGGGGCAAGAACTGGGACTTCATAAGGATTTCGTTGAACGCCACCCATTCCCGGGGCCTGGCCTCGCTATTCGCTGTCCCGGCGTAATCACAGGCGAGAAACTAGACGCATTACGTGATGCAGACGAAATATATCTCGAAGAAATCAGAAAAGCGGGACTTTACAATGAGATATGGCAAGCTTTTGCAGTGATTTTGCCTGTCAAAACGGTCGGCGTCATGGGAGATGGCCGCACATATGATCACGTTCTTGCCTTACGCGCTGTGACCTCAACGGACGGTATGACCGCCGATTACTACCCCTTTAAACATGATTTCCTCGGCCGAACTGCAACGCGCATCATCAACGAAGTGCGCGGCGTTAATCGCGTTGTTTATGACGTGACGTCGAAGCCTCCGGGAACGATTGAGTGGGAATAATCAAACAATTTGATCCAGTGGATCAAATTTTTGATTATGAGTCACAATGAAATTTGATAGTCCCGTTCGCGACCAAATATTCTGCACTCGATTAACACTTAATAACGAAAAAACAGTAGGTTAGGGGGGCTGCGCTCACCTATTCGTTCACCTCTTGATAAGAGGATGATAACCTCATTTTGCTATCAATATGCATGCGGCAAAGATCGCAACTTGGTGTATGGGTGGTGAAGTGAACTCTTTACTTAAATTTTTGATGATTTGGATGATCGGGCTTATGGTGGGCCTGCCGTCCTCTGCGCAGGAGACGGGGAATACCCCGCTACTGCTTGAAATCGTCGATGGGGATACGGCATTTATCGTCGATCCCGGTTTGAATAAGGCCTATTGGGTCGTGGGCGAATGTCGCCGCGAAATCCCTATGGGCGATCAAACAAAAAGCAATACTGCGGAAGCAATGTTGTCCCGGAAACTGTCGGACAAGGTGACACTTGGCCGTCAGCAAGTTGTACTTGAGCAGCAATTCCGGTTCAACTTGACCGACACGCCCGTCAGCGTAGAGGTTTATAATTCCGTACGTGGCGGCTGGTCGAAAGTCCCTGTCTCTGTAAACCGTCAATGCAGCACAAATGCTGCATGTCTGGCGCGTATGGAATTGCCGATCTGTTAGGTCCGCGCCGTGCGCGCCCGCATCACTCCACTGTTTAGCGCATTGCGCTCATGGCTGATCGCTGCATTTGCGGTTCTCGTCTTTGCTATGCCTGCTGCGATTAGCGCAGAGGAAATAGCCGATACTTCGCCAAAGGCCGCGGTTGAAACAGAAAGCGCGCCAGAGGCCATAAAGCCTGCGCCCATAAAGAACAAATTAATCGCCACGCCAGAGCCTGATTTATCCGTCACTATCGAAGGCGAAGACTTACCGGGTATTCAAGTTGTCAAAAATGAAGATGGCCACGTTTTTGTTCGCGCAGAGCCGATACTGGATTATCTCAACGACACTTATGAATTTAACGGCGAGACAGGTGCATTGGTCGTGAACCGCAGCCAAGACGGCGTGAAAATGGAGCTTTATACCGATACGGGCATCATCAAAGCCAATGGCAAGGCGATTGGTAAGTTGAGAATATTTGGCGAAGTTACTGAAAACTCTATCACTTTAACGCCAAACGCCATTGCCGTTTTATCTGGGGCACGCCCAAAATATGACGCAGAAGCCAAAATTCTGCATTTTGAACTCGATCCTCGCCTGAAAGTCGCGACAGGCTTTCAAATCTATGTTGATGGCATTCGGATCAATAATCCCGAACCGGCGCCAAAGTCGGTTGGCCCTGTTCTCTTATTGCCCCTTATCCCCATCGCTAATGAACTTGGCGGTTTTGTGACGGTTAGCCCCGATCGCACCACCGTCACCATCCGCCGCGCCCAAGATAGCGCGGAATTTGAGCTTAATCTGACCACAGGTCTTATCCGTGATGCGGGCCGCCCCGTTGGGATAAGCAAAGACGCGACATATATCGACCAAACCAATTTACTCTTGCCGGTTAGCGCGCTTGAAGCCTTGACCGGAACACATATTGCTGTGGATCCGGGCTCTGATCGCGTCGATATTACGCTGGATGAGCGCTTAACTGGCGCGATAGCGCCAGGCGAGCGGGTTGATGATTTGGCCAAGGATGAGCCTTTCACCGTTGAAACGCTGTCATTTACCACCGGGATAGATATTCGCAACGAAGCTACACTGGACTTTAGGGCCAAAGGCATAAATGGACGGCTTCGATATGAGATACCGGATTTCCCGACCAGCGGCGGAGAACTCCAACCAAGCTGGGGCTCGCTTCAATATCGAACGCTGGACGGCTTGTCCGGTTCATTTGGGGATTATTCCGCCGACTACCGTGAACTTGACGGGGTCGGCGTTCGGCGTATTCGCGGGGCAAGCGCGACGCAGTCCAGCGAGCATGGCCGCTGGGCTTTGGCTGTTGGCGCGCCCGTAAATGGCAGCGAACAGGTTAGCGACGATCAAAACCGCTTCACCTTTGGCGGGCTAGCGGCAGGTGTGCGCTGGGCGGACGCTGAGGGCTGGGAAGCGGGCTTGTCCTTGCTTAGTGATGACATGACCGAAGATCAGCGCGTAGTGTTGTCTTTGATAAGTGGCCGTTTGGGGCGCCAGAAAATTGGCGGCTTTACATGGGATGCCCGCACGGACTTTGGATACTTTAAAGGGCCGGACCGCGCTAAGTCATTTGACGCGCGCGCAAATGGTTCGGCGCGTATTGAATTTGCCGAGAATTGGGATTTTGATATAACCGCGAGCTATGATGGCTCTGAGTTCCTTAAATCTGTGCTCTCGCGTGAAGCCTTAGAAGAGCGCCTAGCAAGATTTGAAGAAAATCAGCTAGATAGCGGTGATACTGAAACTATTCCTGATATTCGCCGCGAAGGCCAAGATCAGGCCGGGCTATCTGCCTCTCTGCAATATAGCGCGCGACGTGATATTGGTATTTTCAAAAACCCTGGCGCGGCCTTAACGATGCAGCGCTCCACATCCGGCGTCTCTGTGGGCAGTGACGAAGCAGTGAACCTCAACAATTGGGGCATTACGGCATCAACGTCGATTGCCAAAACTAACACTTATATTACCGCAAGTTACACTGAGTATTCGCAGGATTATGTGGCGGAGCCAGAGAAAGACGAAGAAGGCTATGGCCTGACGGTTCAAAGCTATCAGAACTTCAAATATGGTACAGTGCGCGCGCAATATAGCGAAACACAGCGCGGCGATAATGACAAACGCCAGCGCGCGGATGTTGCGGTGTCGCTTAAGGCTAAGAACTTTGCCCTGCCAAAAGAAGCGACTGTCTCGATTGGACCATCGGTCAATGCTGTATGGACACCAGAGGCAAGCTTCCTGCGCGGCGGCGTGGTTGCTACGGCAGACTCTGGCGAAATGTTTGGTAAGCAAAACAACGTAACCGCTAGTTTTGGCGTACTGCAAAGCTTTGGCGGGCAAGGGGGCGGCGAGGCTGATACATATTTCACGCTAAATGCAGGTCGTCGTTTGCGCCTGAATGATAACCTCTCTCTAGGTTTGACCTACCGAAACGATCTTCAAGGCGAGCAGCGTTTTGGTATCCGGTTAGATGGGCGTTATCGCTATAATGAAGCGCGTAAATTCTCGAGTACTCAAGACGGCCGCGGCGTTTTGAAAGGTCGAGCATTCCTCGATAAAAACCGTGACGGCGTTCGCCAAGAAGATGAGCCGGGTTTGCGCGCTGTTGTGCTTCGCGTGACGGATGGCCGCCGTAAACTCGGTCTGCGCACGGATGGTGATGGCTATTACACTATTCAGAACATCAAAAGCGGGATTAAAACGATTACGCTGGATAATCGTAGCTTGCCGCTCGGTTACGCATTGTCTGATGAGACTTTGCTGCGCGCAACAATACGCGACGGACATATAACTACTGTTGATTTACCTGTCGTGCAGCGCGGCCAAATTCGCGGCTTTGCCTATATCGATGATAATGGGAATGGTGAATTTGAAAAAGGTGAAACCCGCCTTGAGGGCGCGCGCCTTAAACTTGTTAGCTCTGCTGATGAAGACGATATTCGCGAAACTGTCACAACGAGTTTCGGGCAATATGCCTTTGATGACCTGCCTGCGGGGGAATATGCGATCACCTTGGTGAAAACCAATAATAGCGGCGCAATACCGGGTGAGGGTGTAACGCTTACGCTCGATCCTTCAAGCGAGTTAATGTCGCGCGCCCGTATCGCGGCGCGGCCAGCAGGCAAAGAAACGGAATTTGCGAGTGTGGATGACGTTCCGCCAGACGACCCACCGCCAGATATTGGATCAGATGAGGGTGAAGGCGTCCTCATCGGTTCACCTTAGGATAGAACACCAACTTGGCGCGGTTGCTCACCATAGCAACCGCGTCTTTTTTTGACTTAGTGGATATGCCGAATTTGGGCGCGGATCATTGCGATATATTGCTCAAGGATAAGGTTCGCGGTTTTCGTATCTTGGGTGATGGCTAAACGTATAGCGGCGCCCGTAAGCTGCATGCTTAGAAAGCACATTGATTGTAGGGCTTCATAGGATGTGGGATCAAAGAACGGTTTTAGGTTTTCAAATAAGATATCCCCGTTCACGCGACTGTCTTCAATGTCGAGCTCTTGCAAAAGCTTATCGCCTTGCGTGGAGCACCAAATATCACGGATAGCGGGCTCTTGCCGGAAATACCGGAAATACTCCAAAACGGATTGGGCAATTTTTTCTATTGCGTCATCCAAAGTTTTAAAATCTGCGAACTTCTCAATTAGCGCAATGCGGACTTGCTCCATCGAATCTTGGGCTAGCGTGTGGATGATCGCATTTTTGTTGGGAAAGAATTGATAGACGGTTCCAATTGGAACGCCTGCTCGCGCAGCGACGGCGCTCATTTTAAGGCCGCCGCTTCCATTTTCGGCAATGATTTTGGTTGCTGCATTAAGGATCGCATCGACGCGGGCACGGCTTCGCGCTTGTACGGGTTTTTTACGAATATTGATTGTTTGTGTCATAGCGGAAAATTCCATGAATAATTTTTGACTTGCAATTCTTAAAATGAGGAACTATCACGTTTTAATAACATGAGCAACACTCATATTACATATGGCGAGGAAAATGACATGAGCAATAACAAAGTATGTATCGTTGGTGCAGGCCCGGGTGGCCTATCCCTTGCGAGAGCCTTTAAGCTTCGCGGCATCGATTTTGATATATTCGAACGCCATAGCGATGTTGGCGGAATTTGGGATCCAAAAAATCCTGGCTCTCCGATGTATGCATCGGCGCATTTTATTTCGTCCAAAACACATTCATATTTTTCAGGTTATCCCATGCCCGAGGACTACCCCGACTATCCATCGAATAAACAAATCTTAGCTTATATGCGCAGCTTTGCGTCGGAGTTTGGTCTTTACGATCACATCACATTTAATACCGAAGTCGCTAAAACAGAGTTTAATGACGACACATGGTCGGTCGAGCTATCCACAGGTGAAACCCGTGAATACCGTTGGTTGATATGCGTCACAGGGACGACATGGCATCCCAAACTCCCGAGTTGGGCCAGTGATGAATTTGACGGCGAAGTGCGTCACGCCCAAACCTTCCACCATATGGATGAGTTCAAAGGCCAACGCGTGCTTGTCGTGGGCGCAGGCAATTCAGGGTGCGATATTGCGTGCGACGCGGCGACAACAGCCGACAAAGCCTTCATAAGCGTTCGTCGCGGTTATCACTTTATCCCAAAGCACATTATGGGCAAACCTGCCGATGTCTTTGCCGATGAAGGTCCGCATCTACCGCTATGGATGTCACAAAAGATATTTGGCGGATTACTGCGCTTAATCAATGGGGATATTAGCCGCTTGGGATTGCCGAAGCCTGATCACAAGATTTTCGAAAGCCACCCCATCATGAACACGCAGCTTCTGCATTATTTGGGGCATGGCGATATTCGCGCAAAAGGCGATGTTGAGCGCCTCGAAGGTTCGGATGTTGTCTTTAAGGATGGTAGCCGCGAGCAGATTGATATTGTGCTGTGCGCTACAGGATATGACTGGAAAGTTCCCTATGTTGATCCAAAACATTTCTCTTGGAAAGGCAGCCGTCCCGATAATTACCTTCACATGTATTCTGCGGCGAACCCGCAATTGTTCTCCCTTGGCTTTACGGAAACCAATGGCGGGATTTACAAATTATTCGATGAAATGGCCGATATGATTGGCCGCACAATCATCGCGCAGCGCGATGATGTGGCCAGCTGGGAGCGCCTGCAAAACCGCATAGCGAGCCACCAGCCGAAACTAACTGGCGGCGTAAAATACGTGGCCAGTGATCGTCATGCAACATATGTAAATCTTGACGCTATGCGCCGGGAACTGGGCGCGCTGCGTAAACACATGAAATGGGACGCGATTGGTGACGGACATTTTGATGCTATTCGCAAAGCGCCGCTATTGGAGGCCGCAGAATGAAAACGGCATTAGTAACGGGCGCCGCAGGCGGCGTAGGGCAGGCGCTGGCGCAAGAGCTTTTGGATGCGGGTTATAGTCTTGTGCTTACGGATCGTGACAGCGCTGCATTAGGCCAGATTGCAAAGCGCATTGGCGGCGGCGCGGAGTGCATTGTAGGGGATCTGACAAGCCGTGATGATCTTGCTGTGCTTTGCGCGCGCATAGAAAGCACAGATAATCCTATTGATTTGGTGATCAATAATGCGGGCATTATCGTGCCCAAAGCTGTGAGCGATATTTCTGATGATGTTTTGCGCGCGCATATAGATATCAATCTCACGGCGCCGATGATATTGTGCGCCGCTGCTGCGCGCGCCATGAAATCGCGCGGGGCGGGGCGGATATTCTCTATCATTTCTCTAGCTGGTATTGTGCCGCTTAAAAATAGCGCGGCGTACTCCGCATCAAAATTTGGTCTTCGCGGGTTCATGGCGGCTTTGTCGATGGAGCTTAAATCACACGGCGTATATGTGGGCAGCCTATTTCCGGGCGCAGTAGATACGGCGATGCTCGCCGATGAAATGGCAAGCTCCGACGGATCGCCAATGAATTTTGTCGGGAGCGCCGATCCAACGCCCCCAAAGGTGATTGCTCAAGCGGCATTAAAAGCTATGGACAAAGGCAAGATGGAAACATGGCTGCCGCGCGGTGATGGCCGCACAGGCGGGCTCGTCATGACATTCCCCAGCTTGCTTGCGCCAATCTCAGCACATCTGGAAAAGAAGGGTGAGAAACGCAAACAGGCCTATTTAGTCAAACTCGCTGACGGTTAGCTTTGTCTTTTCCTTCCGAGCCGACAAGAACCATCCAATAGTGATGAAGGCCGCACCGCCAAAAATATAAATCGACATAAAGCCGAGCATATTAATAAATACGCCGCCATAGCCCAGCTCATCAACGTTCAAAAACGGGTAGGGATAGAAGCCCGTCATCAAGCCTCTGACGATATTGAAAACGCCGTAAAGCACGGGGTAGATCGTCCAATAAGGCAGATGTTTGTAAGACATATTTCCTTTGGCTGAGAAGAACAGCCAGTCGCAAATAAACAGGATTGGAATCACGAGATGCAGGCCGATATTTGCGATCGCTGAGATGCCTGTTGGATTATGAATGCTGGCCAGCAAAGCCCAATAGACGACCATGACAATAAGGATATAGAGCGCAATTGCCGCGCGTACGGCTTGGCGATCAAAGAACTCGCGCAGTTTATTTCCCGAGTTAAGCAGCGGCGTCGCAAAGGCTATACCGGCTAGTATATTGGTCAGCACCGTAAAGTAACCCAGATAGGTCAGGGTCGCCGCGCCAAAACTGCCAAATTCACCGCTTTGGACCATGATCCAATATTGAACGAGTATTGTGACCCAGGTTAGGGCAGCGCAGGTAAGTCTGTAAGTTGTTTTCATAGACAAGAGTTAGGAAACGCAGGCGGGCCTGTCTAGTTTGATTAGGCTTTCTGCTTGCCGTTTTTTAGTGCAAAAGACGTCATGGATATTGGTCTAAAATATGACGACATCGCGCCGTTCTGGACGGAGCAACATTTCGATTCCGATTATGGTGTGCCGCAATTTGAGCGAGCTCTAAGTTACGCAACGTCGTCAGGTAAAGCGCTTGATGTGGGCTGCGGCAGTGGCGGGCGGTTCATAAAGAGATTAGAGACGCGCGGGTTTGAGGTGACGGGCATTGATGCCTCAATAAAGATGATAAAGCGCGCGAGAACTCATCATCCTGATGCAGTATTCCATCATAGTGAAATTCAACAGTGGAAGGCTGTTGATACATTCGACTTCATTTTGGCGTGGGATAGTTTGTTTCATTTACCGTTGCGCGATCAAAAACCTGTATTGGCTAAGCTCTGTAGCTTGCTTAATTCAGGCGGCGTGTTGATGCATAGTTTTGGCGATGCCATTGGTTGTCATGTGGATCATTGGCGCGGGCACGAATTTGAGTATAGCTCGATTGGAATTTCAGAAAATCTGAATATCTTGATGGGCTACGGGCTAGAGCCTGTTCACTTAGAGCGAGATCAATATCCTGAAAATCATGTCTACAGCATAGCTGTGAAGACACCGGAGTAGGTGATCTACCGCTCGCGGTAAAAATCAAAAACCACGTCGACATTCATTTCGCCAATCCCCATGGACATGTCGTAATCGGGCATGCGGTAGTTGAAATCGATGCGGATTGTTTGATCCGCTAAATCTCCATTACGCGTGCGTACGCCAGAGAAACGACCAAAATTAATGAGGCGCGTTGGATTGCTTGCCAGATCGCCGAGATCGTCAATGCCATTTAATATGGTTACGTTCTGTCCTGTGGCGTCAGATCCATATTGAAACCCATTGTCGTTACCGGAGGTCGAGACATTTGTATCAAGTTTGATGTCGCCGAGTGTCAGTGTGTTCGCAAAATCACCTGAGACGTCACTGATGCTTGCGCGCGCGCGCAGAGAAAAACGCGTATTGCGCGATGTGATCCAAAAACTGTGGCTGTAGGCTTGGCCTTTGGCGTCCAGTCGAAGATCTGTTTCACTAGAGAGCGTGAACGCAGAGAAACTGTCCGATGCATCAAGATAGCCGTCGCCATCATCATTACGGGTCAGGACTTGCGACCCATCAATAATGTCAAACCCAAAGCCTTCACCGTCTTGCGGGGCTGCGTCGGGTATGTCTGTAGTGCCCGTTGTCCGCAAAGATTGAATAGGGTTATAATATGTCGGCATAGGCGAGCCGTAAGCGATGCAGCACCGACCTGTCGCGAATTGATAATTATCGTAAATCTCATAGGACTGGCTGTCATAGACAACCGCGCAGCCATAGGTGCGACACCAGAAATCACTATCCAAAAAACTAGCCGAAGCCGGTACCGCGCCCGCGAGCGCAGCCAAGCTAGTTAGGGTAAGTCTTAGGAGTGCCTTATTCATATATCCTTTTATAGAGGCGCGAGGCTACTCATTCACAAATGTTATCGTGTCGACATCGACATCCGTACTGCGGAACTTATTTTGCGGTGCGAAGATATTATTCATATCAAATTCAACGCTATACTCGCCGGCTGTAATGTTCTCGCCGTCAACGATTTTGACGTCATAAGTGCGGCTGTGGCGATCAAGCACAACAGTAGATAGCGGTGTTTCGGAGACGGTGTCGCCCGCTGCGTTTTTAATTGTTGCAAGGCCTTGGAGGCGGGCATGGGCGTCACCTTCATTTTTTATTTCCAGCGTTAGCATCGGGGCGTCACCGCTTTTATAGGCAACGCTTTGCACGACAGGGGTGCTGGATGAAGGCGTGAGCGTAAGATAAAAGAGCGAGGCAAGCTGATACCGGTTCCACACGCCGGAAATATCGCCGCGTTGATCAAGTTCAGGCAGCAATGTTGTTGCAAGAAGCGCAAAACGGTGGTCGCCTTTTTCAGCAACTTTTACCGGAACATTGATCTCTACAACAACATCCTGTGACGTTTCAGGTTTTAGCGTGACAGACGCAGGGGAGAAGCGCACCCAATCAGAGGCGCTGCGCGGCGTTTCACCGGGCGCGTCCAGGACAAGCTTTCCGTTTTTATCAAGGCTCCAGTCGGCAAGGCCCATGGTCAAGCTAATGGTCTTTGTTTTGTGAACATTTCCGATTGTCACGACTTGGCGCTGCCGGTCGCCCGGTTTAACTGTCATTTCCACCGTGCTGGGCTGCACGCCGACCCCAAATGCGCCGGCAACATGCGCTGTGCCAAATGTAAGCCCAATAAGAGCTGCGCCCGTCATAGCCGTTGTGGCGGCAAGCTTTTTAAAGCGGTGAAATCCCATAATCATTTTCCCATCAGCGTTAAGTGTTGACTAAGGATACGAAAAAAGCGTTTGGCATTCGTTAAAGGCAGCAGGCGTGTTTACATCACCATTACGTCATAAAAACGGCCCCCTGCGTGAGCAGGAGGCCGTCAAAAGCGTGAACTTTTTGGTCTGATTAAGGGACGTAAACTGTGTAAGTTACGTCAGCCTGTAATGTACCAGAACCCATAGACAGGTCGTAACCTTGGTCTCCGGCTGCGCCAGTTGGATCAAGCAAAGCATATGTTGCGTCAAAGCGAACAGACTGTTCAGCAATAGAGCCGCGCGTTGCAGCTGTGCGCTGTCCGCCATCAAAGACTTTTGTTGCTGTTGTCATGTCATCAAGACTGTCAACTGTTGTGACAACACCTGAACCACCTGTTGATGGATCCTGCGCGGCAGTACCGACAGAGGCCATAGAGGCTGGAGCTGTTGTTGAAACAGCAAGCTCGAAAGAGATGTTGCTCTCGTCTAGGCTGTCCACCAAGAAGTCACCTGTTGCGACTGTGTTTGATGAAGACGCATAGATGTCGAATGCTGCATTAGATGCAACGTAGAATGACCCTTTATGGACATTTGACAATGAACCGTCGATGTCAGTCGTTGCGTCGATACCAAATGCTGACAATGAATCGCCTGCATCAAGAAGACCATCGGAGTTAGCGTCTGTAAACGCGCCGCCAGATGTTTGACCGGTAATTGGGTCAACTGTTCCGCCGCCTGACGCGTCTGCGCCGTCAACAGGGACGAGGTCGCCAGTGACAACAGCAAATGTATCTGCAGCTGCGCCGCCGATAAGGTCTGCACCAGCGTTACCGCTGCCTGTTGTCAAAAGAACAAAGTCAGATACTACAGGTGCGTTACCGCTATTGCTGTCAAAATCATCAGCACCCCAAACAACGACGACGCCGAGAACTTTGAAGAACGGACGGTCAATGACTGAAGCATAAGCAGATGATGCAGTCATAAGTGTGGCAGCGCCAGCCGCCAAAGCAAGTTTTTTAATAGACATAATATTTTCCCATTTCTTGCGCCGAACTCCCACCCGGCGTCATGTAAAGATATTTACGGGAAACAAATTAGGAGCCAGTTTAAGGTTAAAGTTAAGACCAGGTAAAAATTTTGCCGCCAAATTGCCCGATTTAAATCGCCCTTTGGTCGCGACTGCGCCTTAATTATCCCTATAGTAAAGATAACGACTCACATCAGGGGAATATCATGAACAAGCAGGCTGGCTTGATCGCCGCGATCATTGCACTCATTTTTACAGCATGGTGGGCGGGTTACGCTCTGATTGGAAAAGATAATCCCAAACCACGTATAGCTACGCCTGTTCCCGTCGCCGCAGATATAAGAGATCGCGATGACATTGCGCCTGAGCAAGACCCAGTCGCTGTTCAAGAGGCGGCCAGAGCGCCTGTACCGCGCCCCATATTATTCCAAGGCTGGGAGCCTGACATGAGTGGCAGTCTCGCTAAAGTCTGCTTAAGGTTTTCAACCTCTATCAATTTAGATAATACGCGCTTCACGGATTATATCGTCACGAAACCGGATGTTAAACTCGCGGCCTCAGTGGGCGGAACCAGAGCTTGTCTTTCGGGTTTTGATTTTGACACCGAATATGATCTCACAATAAAGGCGGGCCTTCCCGCGACGAGTGGTAGTGAATTATTAGAGGACCGCAAAGTTGCCATTAGCTTTGGCGACAAGCCAGCCGTTCTACGTTTTGCAGGAGACGGGGTCATTCTCCCGCGTATCGGCGCGCAGGGTTTGGCGGTTGAAACAATTAATATTGATGAAATTACACTTGATATATCATCCGTTGGTGATCGTATTATCGCGCGCCGAGACCCGCAATCGGGTCAGGCCAGTGCTGACGGGGAGTATAATTATACCTATGCAAATGCAGCAACGAATGTACGCGAGACGGTTTGGACAGGTAGCTTTGATGTTAAAACCGTAAGCAATAAAGTCGTGACGACTGTTGTTCCGCTCGCTGATATTATTGGCGATTTATCTCCTGGAGCCTATGTCATCACAGCAGAAAAGAAACGCGGTGAGAATGAGAGGCGACCCGCCAAAGCTTGGCGCTGGGTTATCGTCACAGACATTGCAATAACCAGCTATCAAACGGACGATGCTCTTGATGTAACTTTGCGCTCTTTAGATACCGCTAAAACCGTTTCAGATGCACGGGTCACACTGGTTGCGAGCAATAACCGGATTTTAGGCGAAGCAAAAACAGATGTGAATGGTCACGCCAGTTTCGACGGGGCGCTACTTAAAGGCGCGGGCGCGGCTGCGCCGCGCATGGTCATGGCCTATGGCCCAAATGGTGATTATGCGATACTGGATATGCGCCGCAGCCCGCTGGATTTATCAGACCGAGACGTCAATGGACGCAGCGCCGGTGAAGTTATCGATCCTTATATTTATACGGATCGCGGCGTTTATCGTCCCGGCGAGCGCGTCAATATAATTGCGATGCTCCGGGATAACCGCGCTAAAGCGCAACCGCGTGAAGGCACTTTTAAGCTTATTCGTCCGAATGGTGTTGTTGCGTTAGAAAAGCGCTTTACCGAAAGCGAGCTATTGGGGAGCGCGCTTGCCCATAGTTTTGGTCTGCCTGAATCTGCGCCGCGGGGTTTGTGGACATTAGAACTGCATGCTGACGGTTTAGACCTAATCGGCTCACACTCAATTTCAGTTGAAGATTTCGTACCGCAAAAAATTAAGGTAGATATCAAAACAGATGAAGGCGTCATCACAAATGATAATGACGTCACAATCACTCTGGCCAGTGAATTTCTATATGGCGGACCGGGTAAAGATCTAGAAGCGGAAGCCGAGATGCGCGTGCGCGTCGATCCCAAGCCATTCCCAAAATATGATGATTTCACATTTGGCCTCGCAAGTGAAACATTCCGCGAGCAAAATATTGTTCTTGTCCAAGGCCTCACAAATGCAAAAGGCGAGCTGGAAACTGAGGCGTCCTTATCTGGCTACAATATCAAGTCTAGCTATCCCTTGCGCGGCGAAATTACTGCTGGGATTGCCGAGCCGGGCGGACGCTATATCAAAAATTCAGCCCGCGTTCCTGTGCGCACAAATGACGTGTATCTCGGCATTCGCCCCGGGTTCACCGGTAATCGCGCGCAGCGCAGCAAGCCCTTCGATTTAGATATTGTTGCGCTCGATGCTATGGGCGCGCCGCAATCCAAAACGTTGGAATGGAAACTGGTCTATGAAGATTGGGATTATGTTTGGTATCGGAATCGTAGCCGCTGGCGGTATCGCTTCACGATCAATGATAGTCTGCGCGATAGTGGAGAGATAACAACAGGCTCCGATGGCCTAAGCAAAGTCACACAAAATTTAAATTGGGGACGTTACCGCCTTATCGTCACAGATGCCGAGACTAATGTTAGCGCCTCTTACAAATTTAGCGTTGGCTGGGGCGGCGCGAGCCGTAGTGATCGTCCAGATCAACTTGTTATGGCCGGACCAACAGAGCCAACGCAGCCCGGCAGGTATGCGGAACTTACGCTCAAAGCGCCATATGCGGGTCAAGGAGAGCTTGTTATTGCTAGCGACAAGATTCATGAAATTCGCCCGATCACGATTCCTGAAGGCGGCAGCACAATTCGTGTACGAGTCGACAAGGATTGGGGCGCAAGTGTCTATGGTTTGATTACGCTCTACACGCCGCGTGATAAAACTGAACGGCCGGTCCCGCGCCGCGCTGTTGGCCTTGTACATATTCCAATTCGAGCTGTAGAGCAGACATTGAATGTTTCGATTGATGCACCCGAAGTGACGCGCCCGCGTCAAATTCAAAATGTAACCGTGAATATAGACGGAATGAAAGATGGGCAAAACTATCTGACCCTGGCCGCCGTTGATGAAGGCATATTGCGCATTACGAAATTTGATAGCCCGGATGCAGCAGCGCATTACTTCGGTAAGAAGGCCTTTGGATTAGAACTACGTGATGACTATGCACGTCTGCTTAATCCAAATCTTGGTGAGGCGACCTTAGCGCGCTCCGGCGGGGATAGTCTTGGCGGTGAAGGTTTGACTGTCGCCCCAACGAAAATTGTCTCACTATTTTCTGGCGTAATAAATGTCAGAAACGGCAAGGCGGTCATTCCGCTACAGCTGCCTGAGTTTAACGGCGAAATTCGTCTTATGGCAACGGCGTGGAATGACACAGCAGTTGGAAGCGCTAGCCGAGCCATGAAGGTGCGCGACCCTGTACCCGCAACGCTAAGCTTGCCGCGCTTTCTCGCGCCGGGCGATACAGCCATTGCGACGGTGTCGCTTGATAATGTCGAAGGCGAAGCGGGGAGTTATGGTTACGCGCTGAGCGGCGGTGATTTGACCGCAGATGCAGACTCTAAAGGTCAAGTGCAACTCGCCAAGCAGCAACGTGAGCGCGGATTGATAACGCTGACATCTAACGACTCTGGAATTCGTGATTTGGAGATGAATATAACAGGTCCACAGAACTACACAGTTCAGTCGAGTTATCAAATTCAAAGCCGGTCTCCCTTTATGCCTGTCGAGCGCCGTATTGAAACGCGCATGACGGCGGGCCAAACATTAGCCTTGCCTGAAGATTTAGCTCTGGGCCTTAACCCGGACAGCGTCGAGATAAATGTATCATTTGCCCCGTCGCCGGACCTTGACCCCGCATCCTATGCGGCGTCCCTGTCGAAATACCCCTATGGCTGCACCGAGCAAACAATCAGTTCAGGGCTGCCGTTACTCTACGCCGATGATCTGGGCGGTATGCCGCGACAGGACGCAGCGGAATTAAATCGCCGCATGCAAAATGCGGTTTATAAAATCAGTAATCGCATGGATGACCAAGGAAGTTTTGGACTGTGGCGAGCAGGCGATTATGCAGGTCATTCATGGCTGGGCGCCTACGCAACAGAGTTCCTGCAACGCGCTGAAGCAGAAGGCTATGACGTGTCTGAGGATGTGATGAAGCGCTCTTATGGCGCGCTACAAGAAATGACGCGGATGGAGAATTATTCGTCTCTAGCTTACTTGGACTATCGTTATCGTCGTAATCGCAATCAAAGCAGATACAAAGGCACTCAAGCGGAGACAGCGGCCTATGCGCATTATGTTCTCGCGCGCGGCGGCCAAGGCGATTTGTCCAAGATGCGTTACTTCTACGATACGCACCGCAAGAATTTACGCTCGCCTATGAGCTTTGCGCAAATCGGAACAGCCTTTGCAATGATGGGCGATAAAGTCCGCGCGAATTCTGCATTCGATGCTGCTTTCGAAGCAATCGGCTATGAGGAAGAGAATAATTATTACCAATCTCCACTTCGCGACAGCGCAGCCTTAGTCGCGCTTGCGGCCGAAGCAGAGATGCCAAGCCGCATTTCTGAGGCGCAGACAATATTTGCATCCAGCCTCAAAGACCCTAAGCGCCTGTCTACTCAGGAAAAAGCCCGCACAATTATGGCGATGCGCGCGATTAAACTGGGCGGAGCAGAGCTTAAGGTTTCGGCCAAAGGGGTTGATGGGTTTGATCCTCAAAACACAGTTGGATTAGATAGCGATTATCTAGCGCAGAATGTCAGCTTCTCAAATACAGGGGAGCGCGATGTTTACCGCGTCATCAGTATTTACGGAACACCGACGCGCGCCCCCGCAGCTTTCGCAGAAGGTTATGATGCTGAGAAAAAAGTCTTATCCATAACCGGTGAATCTATTAGCCTTGCCGCGATGCAGAAAGGTGATCAGGCTGTTATTCTTATTTCGATGCGTTCGACCATTAGCCGCTCTCGGCAGACTGTTATTGCGGACCTTCTTCCGGCTGGGTTTGAGATCGAAACGATCCTTCGCCCCGAAGATGGTAAGAGGGAAGATAATAATGCCGGTCCTTATGCATGGGTTGGCGAGATTGCAGAGCTTGAAATCGCCGAAGCGCGAGATGACCGTTTTGTCGCCTCGCTTAAGACGCAAAATCAAAGTCGTCATCGCATTGCTTATGTGGTGCGCGCCGTTACGGCAGGCGACTTCACTATCCCCGGCGTTGTGATCGAAGATATGTATCGCCCTGGCGAGGTTGCGATAACGCCAGCAGGCCGCGTGACTATCCTCTCAACGCAGCCGGGCTAAATTGCGCCGCCGCGTTACATATCCAGCCAAGCTGAAATGGGGGCTGATGCTTGTTTTCAGCTTCCTAGTGCTCGCCAATTGGGTATTTCCGCCGCCGCTGGACCGACTGTCGGTTGTCTCGCCCGAAGTTGCGGCCAATGACGGGCAATGGCTTTCGGCCTTTACCGTCGAAGATGGGCGCTGGCGATTACAAGCGCGGCTAGGTGACGTCGACCCGCGACTGGTTGAGCGGCTTATCGCGATTGAGGATAAACGCTTTTACGATCATTCCGGCGTTGACGGTATTGCGATTATTCGCGCCGTTAAAAGCGCTGCGCAGAATAAGAAATTTGTCTCTGGCGCGTCGACAATTACAATGCAGCTCGCCCGCCAGATAGAACCCCGCCCGCGCACACTGCGTTCCAAGGCAATCGAAATGATACGCGCCGTTCAAATTGAACTGCGCATGTCAAAGCCCGAAATCCTAGAGGCTTACCTGACCCATGTGCCATATGGCGGAAACCTTGAGGGCGTGCGCGCCGCAAGTCTGTCGTGGTTTGGTCATGAACCTCATGGCTTAACGGATGCGCAAATTGCGCTGCTTATTGCATTACCCCAAGCGCCCGAAGCTCGTCGTCCTGACCGTAAGCCGGTTATAGCCCGTAAAGGCCGTGATGATGTCATTCGCAGATTAGAGGCGTCCGGGGATTTGAATGCTATGCAAGCCAGCGAAGCCCGCGAAGCGGCACTACCCCCAAAGCGTCTCGCTCTGCCGCAAACTGCGTGGCTAACGGCGCAGCGCCTGTCCGGTGCAGGCGACTATACGCTCACAACACTTGAGGCCTCACTTCAAAATCGCACGCAGGATTTAGCGGCAAGCTATGCCGTCAAAAAGCCTGAGCTGGGTAATGTCGCGGTTCTGATTGTTCATAATGAAACCCGTGAAGTGCGCGCGTCGGTTGGATCTGTTTCGCGCGACATTCAAGGCGGCTGGATTGACATGACGCAGCGTAAGCGCTCGCCGGGTTCTGCGCTTAAGCCCTTTATTTTTGCGCTTGCTTTCGAGGACGGCATCGCGTCACCGGGCAGTAAGCTCCTCGATGCGCCAACCCGCTTTGGTTCTTATCAGCCGCAAAATTTCACGCGCCGTTATCACGGTGATGTCACTGTCGAGCAAGCGCTGCAATACTCCCTAAATGTACCAAGCGTTGTAGCGCTTGATCAAATTGGGAGCCGGCGCTTTGAAGCTGCCCTGAAAAGTACGGGGATTGATATTTCCATACCCGAGCGCGGCGGTGAAGGCGGCGGGCTTGCTGTTGCGTTGGGCGGTCTGGGGGTGACACCTGAAGGCCTTGCCACACTCTATGTCGCGCTTGCTAATGACGGCATGGCCGCGCCGTTGCTTTGGCATGAAGGTCAAAGCGTTCAAGAGCCTAAGCAATTTATCAGCGCGCAAAGCGCGTCGCAGATCACGCAAATTCTGCGGCAAGCGCCAAGCCCGGGCGGACGCGTTCCATCATGGCTCTCAAGTGATGCACCGCCGATTGCTTATAAAACGGGCACGTCATACGGGCATCGCGATGCGTGGGCCGCGGGCTACACTGATGAATGGACTGTCATTATTTGGACGGGCCGCGCGGATGGCGCCCCGCGCTATGGTATGACAGGGCGAACGGCCGCAGCGCCATTGCTTTTTGATGTATTTGCCATGTTACCGCATGCGCAAGGACGCATTGCAAATTACAAACGCTCAGAAAAAGCGCCCATTGGCTTGGGCCGCATTCAAGGGCCAGATCAGCGCGCGCCGCAAATCTTATTCCCAGAAGATGGCTCCCAAATTGCGCTCTCTGCGACAGGGGGGCAAAAAGCGCTTCCGCTTTCCGCGCTTTCGCCTGATGGCAGCGCGTTATCTTGGTATGTTGACGGCATGAAATTAGGGAAGAGCGCACTAGACTCTACAGAGACATTTTGGCGACCGAGCAAGCCCGGATTCTATACATTGCGCGTCGTCAACACAGACGGCAAAAGCCGCACTGCGCGTATTGAAATTACGTCACTAAATTAAACTGGCGACTCTTTCTTGTAGATGCTCAATAACGTCAGCAAACCAGTCATGCTTTTTAATCCAGCCATTATTTCGCCATGACGGATGGGGCAGCGGAATTGTATTCGGGCCATAATCGCGCCAATGTTTAACAGTGTCCGTCAGCGTGCGTTTGGCGTCTTTGCCCAGTACCCATTTCTGCGCGTATCCGCCGACGAGTAATGTCAGCGGGATGCCCGCCATCGCCGCGTCTAATTTATCTTGCCACAGCGGCGCGCATTCTTTGCGCGGGGGCAAATCGCCTTTGTTTTTGTCATAACCTGGGAAACAAAACCCCGTTGGCGTGATCGCAAAAAGATCTGCATTGTAAAATTGCGCTTCATCCACGCCCAGCCATTCACGCAGACGAACACCGCTTGGGTCATCAAAGGGCTTGCCTGATATGTTGACCAGATTGCCTGGGGCTTGGCCGATGATACGGATTTTAGATTTCGACGTACCAATGCATATGGGCCGCGCTTTATGCGGCAGAGGCGGGCTCGCCGTTTCGCAAAATGTGCAGGCGCGAATATCGCGGAGTAAAATATCTAATTTGGCTTGGCTCATGCGCGCGATTGTAGGCGTTTCTTTTTCCGCTTCATAGTCGGTTTAACAAAGTCCTCTTTGGTGGGGACGCGTCCAAAGGCAATTTTGGCGCCGGCATACCCGCCGGGCGGTTCCTCGCGGGGACCAAGATGGATAAGCGCCTGTCCGGATTTGGCATTTATACCGTCCATTATATCGCTGAGTTTCTCGCGGGCTTTTGATTTCGCGTCGTCCTCACGCCACGTAAATAAATCACCTGATGTTTCTTGAGGTTTGGACAGGCCATGTAGAGTGACGGCAATGCGCTTAATCCGTTTGCTGCGCGAGGCTTTGACCATTGCCGTGAAGGCCTCACTCATCTCGCCGACAAACCTAAAATCATCTCGCGACGGCGAGAATTGTCGTTCAATGCCAAGGCGCTGCCCATCCGTGAAAGAGAGGGAGACAGAAAGTTTGCGCGCGTAAAACCCATTCGCGCGTAACCGCCGCGCGGCCTTGCAGGTGAGCAGGCGAAGGCATTCTTTGGCGCGGTCAGGATATGACCATTCGCGCGTCAAAATGCGCCCATGTCCGAACATGCGCCGCGTCGTGGGCTCGCGAATAATAGAAAATCCCTTAAGCTGTGTGAGAAGCCGTTCGCCTTCAATATTACCCCAAAGTGCCCGGGCCTGTTTATTGGATATAGCGAGCAACTGTTCCACGGTCCAAATCCCGGCATCGTCTAAGCGCCGTAAATTACCTTTGGCGATTCCCGGAATGTCTTCGAGCGGAACATCCAATAATTTTCCGGGCATATCGCGCGGATGGAGCACAACAAAGCCGTTGGGTTTTTCCATCTCAGAGGCGATTTTTGCTAGCAATTGATTGCTCGCTAGTCCGATTGACGGCGTAACATACTTACCAATGTCTTTGGCGATATCTTCTTGAATGCGCCGCGCAATATTGATGGCTTGCTGGCGGGTAAATCCGCGCAGATCACATTCCATCTCGTCAATCGACCAAACCTTTTCGACGACAAGATGTTTCTCAATGCTTTTAATAATCCGCGCGTGATAATCGACATATACATCATGACGCGCGGGGAGCAGGGTAATCTCAGGACAAAGCTCGCGGCATTCTTTCGTCCGCGTTCCGCGTTTTATCCCCGCGGCCTTGGCTTGGTAGCAACAGGCGATGACGCCTGAATGCTCAGAGTCAAAAGGCTGCACCCCAACAGGGCGACCATGAAGCGCGGGATTGTCTTGCTTTTCGACATTGGCGAAGAAGGCATCGAAATCGATGTAAAGCGTTTGTAATTCTGTCGGGGCTTCGCGCTGTCTCATTAAAAGAACATATCACGAACATGCAAAAAGTCTATTCGAAAATTTCACCCCGAACATATATCCACAGAGCATTTTAATTGCGCGCCAATCCTGTTAGCACAGCAAAAAGGAAGCATGTCATGAACCGTAATCAATTCTACCAAGATCTGTCGCAAGAACTTACCGATATCGCCGATGCGGGGATGTATAAGACTGAGCGTTTGATCACCAGCAAACAGGCCGTTGAAATTACCGTGACCGAAGACGGACAGACGCGCGAAGTGCTTAACTTCTGCGCCAACAATTATCTCGGGCTTGCCGACGCGCCAGAGCTGATTAAGGCGGGCAAAGATGCGCTGGATGAACATGGCTACGGGATGGCGAGTGTGCGCTTTATCTGCGGGACGCAAGGGCAGCACAGAGAGCTTGAGCAAAAGCTAGCCAGCTGGCTGGGTTATGATGACACCATTCTCTATGCGGCATGTTTCGATGCGAATGGCGGCGTGTTCGAACCCCTACTGGGCAAAGAAGACGTGATTGTGTCCGATAGCCTGAATCATGCCTCTATTATTGACGGCATCCGCCTGTGCAAAGCCGCGCGTTATCGTTACGCCAATTCTGATATGGCTGATCTTGAGACGCAGCTTAAAGCGGCGCGCGACGCCGGAGCGCGGCGCGTGATGATTGCGACGGACGGCGTGTTTTCGATGGACGGCTTTGTCGCAAAGTTGCCGGAAATCTGTGACCTTGCTGATAAATATGAAGCGCTCGTCATGGTCGATGATTGCCACGCGACAGGCTTTATGGGCGAGGGCGGGCGCGGCAGCGCGGAGCATACGGGCGCGCTAGGCCGTGTTGATATTCTGACTGGAACACTCGGTAAAGCACTGGGCGGCGGCATGGGCGGCTTTACATGCGCCAAGCAAGAAGTGGTTGATATGCTGCGTCAAAAATCGCGACCTTATCTGTTCTCAAATAGCCTCGCGCCGTCGCTGGTTGGTGCGAGCCTGAAAGCCATTGAAATGGCAGAGCAGGGCGATGCATTGCGCGCGCAAATAAAACGCAATGCCGCGCGGTTCCGCAAAGGTATGAGTGCGGCAGGATTTGACCTTCAACCCGGCGACCACCCGATCATTCCAGTCATGTTGTATGAGGCTGACCTTGCGCAGAAATTTGCGGCGAAATTACTCGACGAAGGCATATATGTCATTGGCTTCTTCTTCCCTGTTGTGGCCAAAGGCAATGCGCGCATCCGCACCCAAATGAGCGCGGCCCATACGCCCGCTCATATCGACCGCGCCATCGCCGCCTTCACCAAAGTCGGCAAAGATCTCGGAGTGATTTCATGACCAAAACAATGAAGGCGTTGGTTAAAGCCAAATCGGAAAAAGGCTTGTGGATGCAGGACGTCCCCTGGCCCGAAATTGCGCCCAATGAAGTGCTGATTAAAATTGAGCGCACGGCGATATGCGGCACCGATATGCACATCTATAAATGGGATGAATGGGCGCAGAAAAATGTGCCTGTTCCGCTCGTTGTTGGCCATGAATATGGCGGGCATGTTGCGGCTGTTGGGTCGACTGTGACCCGCGTAAAAGTTGGCGACCGCGTCTCCGGTGAAGGCCATGTTGTTGGCCGCAAATCACGCAACGCCAGAGCAGGGCGGTTCCATCTTGATCCTGATACCAAAGGGATTGGTGTGAACTTGCCGGGCGCATTTGCGCAATATCTGGCGCTGCCGGAATTTAACGTCATTCCGCTGGGCAATGACTTCCCGCTGGAGATTGCCTCCATTCTCGACCCGCTGGGCAATGCTGTTCATACGGCGCTCTCTTTTGATCTTGTCGGCGAAGATGTTCTGATTACGGGGGCTGGCCCGATTGGGATAATGGCCGCTGCGATCGCAGAACGCGCGGGCGCGCGCCGCGTCGTTTTGACGGACATTAATGACTGGCGGCTCGATTTTGCCAAAACGCTAACAACACGTACGCGCATGGTGAATACTATGAACGAAGAGCTGCGCGATGTCATGACCGACATTGGCCTGAAAGAAGGCTTTGATGTTGGCCTCGAGATGAGCGGCGCTGAGCCGGCCTTTAACCAAATGCTCGACTGTATGCTGATGGGCGGCAATATCGCCATGCTCGGTATTCCGTCAAAACCCTATCCTGTTGACCTTGGTAAAGTGGTTGGCAAAGCGTTGACTTTGCGCGGAATATATGGCCGCCAAATGTATGAAACATGGTATAAAATGCTGGCGATGATTGATAGCGGCCTGGATGTGAGCCCGCTCATTACGCACCGCTTTGCCGCCAAAGATTTCCAGCAGGCTTTCGATCTGATGGAAACGGGCAAGACCGGTAAAGTCATTCTCGACTGGACGCAGCTGTGAGCGACGAGATTCATGTCCCACTAGAGGGATACAAACTGCGGTCAGACGACGCGATGCGAGCCAGCGCGCAGGGCGTTCTCGACACATTATTAAAACGCCGTTCCATTCGTGATTTCAGCGACAAACCCGTATCGCGTGAATTGATTGAGACCTGTATTCGCGCGGCGGGCACGGCGCCAAGCGGGGCCAATCACCAACCTTGGCATTTTGTGGCGATTTCCAATCCCGACATTAAAGGCAAAATCCGCATTGCCGCCGAAGCCGAAGAGGCAGAATTTTACGGCGGCCGCGCCAGCGAGGAATGGCTCGACGCGCTCGCCCCGCTTGGCACAGACGCAAGCAAACCGTTCCTTGAAACCGCGCCGTGGCTGATCGCCGTCTTCGCGCAGCGCCGCGGCGGAGAAGCCAGCGGGCAGGACAAAAAGAACTATTACGTGACCGAGTCTGTAGGGCTCGCCACAGGCATGCTCATTACGGCGCTGCATAGTGCTGGCCTCGGGACGCTCACCCATACGCCTGCGCCCATGGGTTTCCTTACTGAAATCTGTGAGCGGCCAAAAACAGAAAAGCCTTTCGTGCTTATGGTTGTCGGTCACCCCGCAGATGGATGCACCGTTCCGGCTCATGCGCTCATTAAGAAAGACCTTAGCGAATTTAGCACATTCAAAGAGTAGTCAGAATGGGCTGCATCAAATTTTAATTCGGCTAGACGAATGTCAATTTACACTAAAGCTTTCGTTTGAAACAATTTTATCTTCAATCCGCCATGGGCGATGGGTACATTTCGGGGCTCCCAAGGCAATTTTGTAGCTTCGGCGAGCAACGTATCTGATGTCACCATCCCAACACGCCAGCCGCTAAAGCGCTCGCGCATGACACTTCCAAAAGCGCTGTAGAGCGAGAAGAGCTCTTTCTTATTTCCAATGCGTGACCCGTATGGCGGGTTGACGATGACTAATCCAGGCGAGCCTTCAGGGGGCGTAACATTCGAAATCGCCATAGGCGTAAATGAACAGATATGCCCAACACCTGCGCGCTTGGCATTGCTTCTGGAAAATTCAGTGACTTTATCATTGCGATCAGAGCCGTAAAATTTTGGTAGATTTGAACGGGTAGGGCGCGCTTCGTCCCAATCCCGTTTAATTTGAGCCACAGCAGCGGTGTCAAATGTGGCTAGCTTCTCAAAGGCAAAACGTCTGTTTCGGCCCGGCATTAGCCCCGCTGCAATTTGCGCTGCTTCAATAATAAAGGTTCCAGATCCGCACATCGGGTCTAGCACTGTTTCGTCCCCGTTATATCCGCAATTGCGTAATAAATTTGCCGCCATCGTTTCGCGCAAAGGGGCTTTGCCCATGGCCTGTTTATAGCCGCGTTTATGAAGACCTTCACCAGATGTATCGACGGACAGAATAACATTGTCTTTTTTAATCCTAGCTTTAATCACAATATCAGCGTCGTCCAAAGACGCTGCGATTGGAGACCTAAACTCTTTGGATATGGCTTTTTCAATTCGCTCTTGGGCGGCGCCAGCATGATAGATTTTGTTTTGCTTACCTGTGACAACTTCCACTTTAATTGAGTGGCTTGGCGTCAAAATATTGCCCCATGCGAATTTGCGCGCACGCTTGTCAAGCTGTGCCAGGTGAAGTGCGCGAAATTGACCGATACGAACAAGCACTTTTGAAGCGCCGCGAAAGCATAAATTTGCGCGCCAGACATCGCTCCAATCACCCCAAAATGTCACGCCGCCGCTTATGCTCTTTGCGTTCTTATATCCGAGTTCAATCGCCTCGGCGCGCAGGATTTTTTCAAGTCCGGGTGCGGTGCTAAGGAATATCTCAAATTTGGTGGCATTGCTCATATCTAACGTAAGGTTTCGCTGAGTTTTGCGCGCAGATAGTTTTTCATATACTCATCTCTTTGGGGTGATTTGGGGCCAAGAAATCCGCGAGCTGCTTTGGGGACATGGTCGACAACATTTTGAGCGTCTTCACCAAAGACATAATGGTCAAACAAATTCTTCCAAGCGTTGCGCTCAGCAAGCGGGCGTTCGCGTATAAGCAATAATGCCAAAGCAAGGCTGCTCATAATTTCATCAGAACGCGTATCATTCCACCAATAATTAACAAGCACATTAAGCGGTCCGTCCGACTCGACATAATGCCACCAAAGACACGGAATATAGATGGCATCTCCAGGCTTAAGTTCGGCAAGCCTCGCCGATAACATGGCGGCTTCGAAGGCAGGATATGTGTCTAAATCAATGTTACGAGGATCAACAAGGCTTGCTGGGGGACCAGCCATTGTGCGGTCAAGTGGCCCGACATAGAGGTTCTTTAATTGCTCTGGAGGAAATAACAGAAACCGTCGCGCTCCGGCAACGCAACATGCAATATTTTCGTCTGTATCAAAATGCGGCGCGATACGCGCGGAGTTACCGACCCACATAAGCGGCTCGACGGCGTCATCGACAAGCGGCATAGAATTATTCTTACCAAAATCAGGAACAGAGTTCGCCGTCGATGTCGCGCCTGCATAAATACCCATCGGCGCGTCTTCGGTCAGTTGTGACAAGAGTTTATCAATTGTCGGCGGCAGCGGAATATTGCGTTTTGTAAAATTAAAACCGCTCATATCTGCGTTGTAAAAATAACGTCCGGCAACATCTGGCGCGCCAATATATGTTGGCGTTGGAGCGGCACTCGCTTGCGCTTTAATGTAGTCACCAAGAGCGTGATGCGATGTTTTACCGGCTCGTACGGATGGCCAGTCTCCAACGAGGCCTCGCATAATGACAGGCTGCGCTGATGGGCGAATGCTATTGTCAAAGATGTCACGCGTTATATTTTCAACGACCTTAATTGGCGTAATCTCTGTTTGGAATATATCGAGTGTAGACATGAGCAACCAGTATTGGAGGTGTTAAGGTTATTCATATGAAAAGCTTCACCGCAGTTTTGCAAGGCTTTATTATGATGGAATGAGATCAATAGATTAAAGTGCCGCATTTCGGCAGGGCAGCTATGCCTTGCGCGGCAATTGGAACAGGCGCATAGCGCATTCATGAGAGATCCCGTCGGAATTCAGCGCTTGTCAGATGCAAAACTTCCTATGCCGGTATGGGAATTTGTAACGATGGTTGCGTGCATGATAGCGCTTAATGCTTTGGCCATTGATATCATGCTGCCGGCACTCGGTGAAATCGGCGAACATTTCGCGCTCGCGGAGGAAAATGATCAGCAGCTTGTGCTCTTTGCTTATATCTTAGGGTTCGGTGCGCCGCAGCTAATCTTTGGTCCGGTCAGTGATCGATTTGGGCGTAAGGCGCTGCTTAATTTGAGTCTGATTGGCTATGCGTTAGCTGGGTTTGCCTGCATGGCCGCGCCAACTTTTGGTCTACTGTTACTTGCGCGTTTTACCCAAGGCGTATTTGCCTCTGGCGTTCGGGTAATCGGCGTTTCCGTAGTGCGCGATCTTATGGCGGGACGCGCCATGGCCAAGGTCATGTCTCTCGTCATGACGGTTTTCATGATTGTGCCGATCATCGCGCCAGCCATTGGGCAAAGCATTATGGTGTTTGCAGACTGGCGATGGACATTCGGCGTTACGGCGATCGGCGCGATTGCGCTCATGGCGTGGACGCATTTTAGATTGCCCGAAACATTAGCCGAAGCGGATCGCCAAAAACTAAATGTAGCAAAAGTTGGAAAGAGTTTCTGGACTGTTTTAACGACGCGTATGACATGTGGATATATGGCGGCTAGCGGCGTAATTTTTGGGTCACTCTTTGCATTCATCGCCGCGAGTGAACAAATTTTTGACGATGTGTTCGAACGCGGTGAACAATTTGCATTGTGGTTTGCGATTATTGCCGGATCATTGGCGCTTTCGAACTTTTCCAACTCACGTCTTGTTGAGCGAACGGGAATGCGCCGGATTAGCCATACAGTCTTGATTATATTCATAATCATGTCTGCCGTGACAGCCATTACCATGAGCATTGTTGGGCCAAATCTATATGTTTTCTTACCGCTCTTTTGTGTTGTCTTTGGATGCTTTGGTATGATGGGGGCGAATTTCTCCGCCATTGCTATGGAAGCACAAGGTAATATCGCAGGCACGGCGAGTGCGGTTTATGGTTTCTCGACGAGTTTTGTCGCGACCATCTTTGGATATATTGTCGCCAGCCGTTTTGACGGCAGCGTTGTTCCAATCATGATCGGCTTTGTCTGTCTTGGATTGGGATCATTGGTGATTATTACCTATACCGAAAAGGGTAAGCTCTTCGGTATAGGCGAAGGTAAAGAAGGCGAAGTTTAGCCAGCTTTTTCCAGATCGTAGTCTTTATACTGAATTTTAAGCTCGCGCTTTAGGACTTTGCCCGTTGCGCCAAGCGGAAGGGCTTCGACAAATTCAATCGCATCCGGCATCCACCATTTCGCGCATTTCGCGGCGATGCATTTCTTGATCTCGTCTTTATCCGGCGTTTTGCCTGGGACAGGCTGCACGATCAGCATGGGGCGTTCTTGCCATTTTTCGTGGCGCACGCCGATACAAGCCGCCATCGCGACGTCTGGGTGATCGGAGGCTGCGTTCTCAACTTCGATGGAGCTGACCCACTCGCCGCCAGATTTAATGACGTCTTTGGAGCGGTCTGTTATTTCCATGTAGCCGCGCGGATGCAGCTTTGACACGTCGCCAGTGGCAAACCAGCCATCATCAGTGAAACTATCTGCGCCTGCACCTTTGAAATAGCCGCTAGCAATCCAAGGCCCGCGCACTTGAAGATGCCCCTCGGCCTCGCCGTCTTCGGGCAGGATATTGCCTTCATCATCAACGATACGCATATCGACGCCAAAAATGCGGCGGCCCGCATAAAGCTTATCCGCGACAGTATCGTCATAGTTTTTATGATCTGCGCTGGGGTATTTAGAGTAGGTCGTGCCGAGCGGAGATGTCTCTGTCATGCCCCAGCCTTGCTGCATGGGAATGCCGAGATCTTGCTCATATTTACGAAGCAGGGACTCGGGTAGGGCAGAGCCGCCGACGAGGGCTTTCTTCACCGTTGGGAGGCTCTCATTATTGGCTTTGACGTGGTTGTAAATGCCCAGCCAAACGGTAGGCACGCCCGCCATTAATGTCACTCCCTCTTGGTTGATCATCTTGGTTAGATTTGCGCCGTCAAGGCCCGGTCCGGGCATCACAATTTTTGCGCCGACCATAGCGGCAGAATAGACAAGGCCCCAGGCGCTAACGTGGAACATCGGCACAACCGCTAGGATTGTGTCATTTGATCCGCCGCCAATGACGTCTTGGAAAGAGCCGGCCATGGCGTGAAGGATTGTAGAGCGGTGCGAGTAAAGCACGCCCTTGGGGTCACCGGTTGTTCCGGATGTATAGCACAATGTGCAGGCTGTGTTTTCATCAAAACGTTCCCACTCAATTTCCTCGGACGCATCGGCGATAAAACTCTCATAACTAACCGCGTCGCATTTAAATTCTGGCATTCCGGCATCATCAGTTAGGCAAATGAATTTTTTAACCGATTTACATAGACCGTGAACGCCATTGATGATTGGAGCGAAGGTCGTATCAAACATGAGATATCTGTCTTCTGCATGGCCAATCATCCATGCAATTTGTTCAGGCTTGAGGCGGGGGTTGATGGTGTGAACAATCGCGCCAATAGAGCTAACCGCGTAGTAAATTTCGACGTGGCGATAATTATTCCATGCGATCGTTGCGACGCGATCACCCTTTTGGACACCCGACGCAAGCAAAGCATTGGCCAATTTGCGAACGCGCACGGCGCAATCGGCCCATGTGTAGCGATGCTCGCTCATATCCGTTTCAAGCGTGTAGATTTCTTGGTTGCGATGCACATTTGCCGCGTGCTCAATCAGATCGCTGATCATAAGCTCGTGCTTCATCATTAAGCCTTGCATGGCATTCTCCCTGTTTTATTTATCGTTGCATCCTTGTGTCAATTTCCGCATTCAAGGTCAATCAAAACGCCGTAATGGAATGCAGAATGTCCATAACTTTCAATGATATTATGTCAGCCTCTAGCCGGCTTGATGGTCATGCCCGTCAAACCCCTATTATAGAGAGCGCAGAGATTAACGCTATTGCGGGCTGCCGTGTTTTGGCTAAAGCAGAATGCCTTCAACATACGGGCTCATTTAAATATCGCGGGGCCTATAACCGTCTGTCCGCGATGAGCGCAGAAGAGCGCGCGAGAGGCGTCGTGGCGTTTTCTTCGGGCAATCATGCCCAAGGCGTATCGCGTGCTGCGAAGGAGCTGGGCGTTGACGCAATTATCGTCATGCCGACTGACGCACCAAAGGTGAAAGTCGATGGTGTTCTGGCGGATGGCGCGCGCATTCACAGCTATGATCGCCTGACAGAGTCGCGCGAAGGCATTGCCGCCGAAATTTCTAAACGTGATGGCCGCACGGTCGTGCCGTCTTTTGATGACCCATATATCATTGCGGGGCAAGGCACAGCGGGAATAGAGCTGGCTGCTCAATGTCAGGATATGGGAGTCAAGCTGGACGCACTAGTTATTTGTATGGGCGGCGGCGGATTGTGCGCGGGCATTAGTACGGCGTTTAAGACACTATTGCCCAGCACGAAAATCTATGGCGCAGAGCCGAGCGGCTATAATGATCATCAAATGAGCTTTGCGCGTGGCCGCCGTGTTGGCCTTGATACGCCGCCTCCTACATTGTGCGACGCGCTTATGACGCCGCGGCCGGGCGCGCTGACATGGCCAATAAATTCTAAAAACCTATCAGGCGTTTTTGATGTGTCCGATGAAGAATGCCTCATGACGCTTCAACTGGCGAAACGGCATATGGATGTGACGCTGGAGCCGGGCGGAAGCGTGGCTTTAACCGCCGCGCTAGGGGGTAAGCTCAAGGCGTTTGAAACTGTCGGCGTTATTCTGTCGGGCGGAAATGTCGACCCCGACGTGATGGCCCGCGCCATGGCGCTTTAATAGCGGCGGACGAGGTCGCTGCGCAGCGTAAGTTCAGCCTGATCATTATTCAGACGCGCTTTATAAACCTGATGGTTCTCCATGACGCGCATGATATAATTTCGTGTTTCGGAAAAAGGTAGGCTTTCTACCCAATCAATCGGATCAACATTGGGGTCGCGCGGGTCACCATAATCTTCGACCCAGCGTTTAACGCGGTGTGGCCCGGCATTATAGGCTGCGGCAACCATGATGTAGTTCCCGTCAAAGCGGTCAAGCAGGTCATTAATGTGCAACGCGCCAAGCTTAGCCGCATATTCTTGATCTGATGTCAGGCGGCTCTTGGAATAGCGGATGCGATGCCGGCGAGCGGTTTCTTTGGCCGTGGCGTTGATCATTTGCATCATACCGTAAGCATTTGCGTGGCTAATCGCGCCGACTGCAAATTCGCTTTCTTGGCGGGCAATCGCAAAGACGTATGGAATGTCAAAGCCAGGGCCAAGGTCCGTAATCACTGCAGGTATAGGGTAGGAGCTTTCTGTCAGCACTGGCCCAACATTGCCGCCGAGCTTGGCGGCGCGAACGGCTGGCGCGTAGAACACATAATCTTTAGCTAAATTAGAGAGCAAAGTAAGCTCAGCCGACGTCGTAATCTGATCATCATAGTGAAAGGAGAACTGACGGAAAATACGCTCATCGCCCGTTTCGCCGATCATGCGCAGGGCGCGAACAATAGGCTTTGCTTCGAATTCACCGCGCATTGCGGCGCCGCTATCTTCGGGTGGCAGAGTTATATATGCCAGTCCGCCAGAGGTTTCTTCGATTGCGAGCTGGCCGTAATACGTATTTGGATGGCGCGCGGCTTCTGCATAGCGCGCTCGTGCCGTTGGAAGGCCTAAAGCGCTCTCTGCGCGGCCTTGCCAATATGCGGCGCGGGATACGGATACAGGCGTGCTGACGCCGCCGCGTAGCGTGTCAAAATGAATTTTGGCTTGCTGGGCATTGTTAAGTTTTTGAAGAGAGAGCCAACCCGCTAAAAATTCTGCCTCAGCAAAATCGCTGCCGCGTGTCATGCCGTGGGGCCGAATAACATCATAGGCTTTGCGATATTCTTTTTCAGAGATCAGCCAATAGGCCATTATTTTTTGTTCGGTCCAAAGACGGTCGCGGCCTTTTTCCGTAGACGCAGGCTGCACTATGTCCAAATAAACGGGCAGGGCATAGTCCTTGGATTTGCGCTTACGGCGCCAGCGAGCGCGCTCAAATAATAAACCCGTATCTTTAGATTGCGCTGGCGTAAGCGCTTTAAGCGCATTGTCCATGCCCGAACGATTTGCGCCGACGCGCATGCGCGCATCCATCAATTTGCGATCTGCGGCGCTCATGTGGGGCAGAAGGGCTTGCGCGCTGCTATAATATCGCGATCCCAGCCATATCAGATGATCAGCACGAATGGCGTGATCTTCGGGCGTAAGTTTGTTTTTATATTGGGAGAATATTCTTTTTTGTCTGTCGCGTGTTAAGCGGGCATCGCGCCAAGCCTTTTGTAGCCACGCTTTGCCATTGATATCGTCACCACGCTGAAAATATGCTCGGGCCAAAACAGCGCGACCTTCGCCAGATGCAGGCTCATTATAGGGTAAGGGCAAGGTGTTAAACCAATCCAGCGTGTCAGACGAAGATAATGGACGATCAAACATCATTTTCTCGGCCTTTGCCCGAATCGTGATCATATAGGGCCAATCAGGACGCCTGCTGATCAGGTCACGCATTTGGTTAAGCGACAAGCGGTCGGTTCGCACCGCCATGCGCCATGCGAGAATGTCTTTTGCGACCGGGTCATTGATACGGCTTTTGTAGCGACCAACCTCGCTCCAGCCATTATTCTGAGCCGCGCGCATGCCGAGACGAAAATTTTTCGCGTCGTCCTGAGATAGAAGCTGCGAGCTATTGGGGGCGACGGGCTTGACGCGCGGGACTGGCGTTTCTGCAAAGCTCTGGGGCACAGTTTGAGCGTGAAACAGTCCTAATGCGGCCATAGTCAAAAGGCATAACCGAAGGGCATGTGTTATTTTGAATGTGAATCGCCCAATTTGCATTCTTTAACTCTACCGCATGGCTTGCGTAGAGCAATAAAAGAAAGCTATGACGCTGCAAAAATAGCGGCCTAAAAATATTGAGGCTGCTGCCAAGAGGTTAACATGACAACATCGCACAAAATCCAAGGGTCGCTCACCGCTTTGGTTACCCCGTTCAAAGACGGTAAAGTCGACGAACAAGCCTTTGGCGATTTCGTCAATTGGCAGATTGAGTCCGGGACGCATGGTCTTGTGCCCTGCGGAACAACGGGCGAGTCGGCGACATTATCCGATGCTGAGCACAAGCGGGTTATAAGACTTTGCGTCGAGGCTGCGGATGGGCGGGTTCCCGTGATTGCAGGAGCGGGCTCGAATGAAACAACTGTGTCTATACGTTACGCCAGTCATGCCAAAGAACTTGGAGCAGACGCGGCTTTGATCGTGACCCCATATTACAACAAACCAAGCCAAGAGGGTATTTACCAACACTTTAAAGCGATCAGCCATGCTGTTGATATTCCTGTGATTGTCTACAATATTCCGGGGCGTAGCGTTGTCGATATTACAAATGATACGATGGGACGACTTGCTAAATTGCCGACCATCATTGGATGTAAAGACGCGACGGGCGATATCACCCGCGTCACTGGTTTGCTAGATCGCTGCGGTGAGGATTTCATTCAACTCTCCGGTGATGATCCGACATCTATGGGGCATAGCGTTCATGGCGGGCATGGTTGCATCTCTGTCGGCTCTAATGTCGCGCCAGAAAAATATGCAGCATTCCATAATGCGTTGCTGTCGGGTGATTACGCAGCAGCGCGCAAAATCCACGATACTTTGGATCGTCTTCATAAAGATCTGTTTCTTGATCCGAGCCCAGCGCCGGCCAAATATGCTCTGTCTCTTTTAGGTAAGATGGGTACCGATGTGCGTCTTCCGATGACGCCCTGCCGCGATGAAACGAAAACGGCCGTGAAGGCCGCCATGAATCGCGCCGATGTTTCAGTTTAAAATGGCCGCAAAAAAGAAAAAATCGGATGATAATAACAAATTGATTGCGCAAAATAGGCGCGCGCGATTTGAATATGAGATCGAAGACACATTTGAGGCCGGTATCAGTTTAGTCGGAACCGAAGTGAAAGCCCTGCGCGAAGGCAAAGCCAATATCGCCGAAGGTTATGTCGGTGTTGAAAATGGCGAAATCATCTTGGTGAATGCCAATATTCCGATCTACGCGCCCGCCAGCCAGTTCAATCATCTTCCGACGCGGCCGCGCAAACTCCTGCTCAAGAAACGTGAAATCGCCAAACTTATCATAGAGCGGCAGCGCAAAGGGCGCACCATTGTGCCGCTTAAAATGTATTTCAACGATAAAGGCATCGCCAAATTACTCATTGGCGTGGGCGTTGGTAAAACCCATTCGGATAAGCGCGACAATGTCAAAAAGCGTGAATGGAACCGCCAGAAGTCACGCTTAATGCGCGAGCAAGGGTAATTGCGCCTTCTGTCTTGCACTTGGCGTAACAAATCCACACATAGGCTCTAGCGAAAGCGCGTCATTTACGTTAACGAGCGCGCTTAATTGACATTGACGGCCACATGGCCGCTGGGACTCTACTATGACAACCGTTCTTCTGATTATTCAGGTTTTGATTTGTATCGTACTTATCGGTCTTATCCTTATTCAACGCTCTGAAGGCGGGGCTTTGGGTATTGGCGGTGGCGGCGGAGGCGGCGGTCTGATGAGCGGTCGTAGCTCAGCGAATGCCGTGACAAAGGCCACAACGATCTTGGGCACGCTGTTCATCCTGAATTGTATCGCGCTATCTGTGTTTTTTGCGATCGAGAACCCAAATACTTCATTTACTGAGGGCGCAGAAGGTGAAGTAGGGGTTGTGCAAACGCAAGATTCAGATAATAACCAAATCCCGAACGCTGACGTAATTGATCCTGATGCGGCGCAATCGGAAACTCCTGAAATAGAGACCGACACTGCGGCGACAACAGAGCCTGAAGAGGCGACTGACGCAACAGATACACCTCCGGAGTCCGGCGACGACGAATAAACGTCCCGCCATCTTCGAATAATTCGGGATGGCTATGCCACGATATATTTTCATTACTGGCGGTGTTGTTTCATCGCTCGGCAAAGGTCTTGCTTCTGCTGCACTTGGCGCAGTCCTACAGGCGCGTGGCTATAAAGTTCGTCTGCGCAAGCTTGATCCCTATTTGAATGTCGATCCCGGCACGATGAGCCCTTATCAGCACGGCGAAGTTTATGTCACGGACGATGGCGCAGAGACTGATTTGGATTTGGGTCATTACGAGCGCTTCACGGGTGTATCCGCGACCCAAGGTGATAATATCACTACAGGGCGTATCTATAAGAACATTATCGAAAAAGAGAGACGCGGTGACTATTTAGGAGCGACTGTTCAAGTTATTCCGCACGTCACCAATGAGATCAAAGACTTCGTGCTCTCTGATGCCGGCGATGTTGATTTCGTATTGTGCGAAGTCGGCGGAACTGTTGGCGACATCGAAGGATTGCCGTTCTTTGAAGCACTTCGGCAGCTGTCTCAAGAGCTACCTCCTCGCCAAACATGCTTCATGCATGTCACGCTTATGCCATTTATTGCGGCCGCCGGCGAAATGAAAACTAAACCGACGCAGCATAGCGTCAAAGAGCTGCGCTCTATTGGTATTCAGCCCGATATTTTACTCTGTCGTGCGGATCGCGAGATCAATCAAGGTGACCGCGCCAAGATCGGTCGGTTCTGTAATGTGCGCGAATCAGCCGTTATCCAAGGGCTTGATGCGCGTTCGATTTATGATGTACCTCTGGCCTATCACGCCGAAGGATTGGATAACGCCGTCTTAGAGCATTTTGGCATTGATGATGCCCCGGACGCTGAATTGTCGCGATGGACCGAAATTTCAGAAACCCTTGCTAATCCTGAGCATGGTGAGGTCAATATTGGCGTCATCGGGAAATATACGGTCTTACCTGATGCTTATAAATCGCTTTCTGAGGCTTTAGTCCATGGCGGCATTGCCAATAATGTAAAGGTCAATATTACGTGGCTTGAGTCAGATATGTTTGAGGGCGATGACGCGATGAGCCGCCTTGAGGATCTTCATGGCATTCTCGTTCCCGGCGGCTTCGGATATCGCGGCTCGGAAGGTAAAATACGCGCGGCCCAATTTGCCCGCGAACATGACGTTCCATATTTTGGTATATGTTTAGGCATGCAAATGGCGGTCATCGAGGCCGCGCGCAATTTGGCGGGCATCGAAGATGCGACATCTTCAGAGTTTGAAGAATCATCAGGCGAAAATGTTGTTGGCTTGATGACCGAGTGGACCAAAGGGAATGAACGTCTAAAGCGCGAAGGTGAGGGCGATCTTGGCGGCACAATGCGATTGGGTGCTTATCCTGCCGCGCTCTCTAAAGGGTCATTGGTTGCGGGTATATACGGCTCAACAATGATTGAAGAACGTCATCGTCACCGCTACGAAGTCAATATTGACTATATGGACAAGCTCGAAGCGGCCGGGCTGAAATTTTCCGGCCTCTCTCCAGATGGAGTTTTGCCTGAAATCGTCGAGATCCCTGGCCACCCTTGGTATATTGGCGTTCAATATCATCCGGAATATAAGTCTCGCCCTTTTAAACCCCATCCATTATTTGCTGGATTTATCAAAGCCGCTAAAGTTCAAAGCCGCCTCGTTTAGACGAGCAGAAAGTCTTAAATGCCTGAAATACAACGCACTTCATTTGGCATAAATAAGACCTTTGTAGAGGTTGAAAATTACGAGAATCTAACCGCAGAGGACGTCACTGAACTTGAAGGCATTGCGGGCGAAGCGGATGTCAAAACACTCGTCATGAGCTCTCCGCGCCCAAAATGTGTTGGCGGCGAGGATGATATTCTTATCGTTCTACGCGGTATCAATTTCATCCCGGGCGATGAACCTGATGATATGATATCCGTGCGTCTTTGGCTTGATAAGGACACAATAATTGCAAGTCAGCGCCGCTCCGTCGCGTCAATAGATACGGCGCAATCGCGCCTTGGCAAGATTACCTCAACGCCCGATTTTTTATGGACCGTGATTGAGGAAATGCAGCAACGAATCGAGACTCATATCGGAGAACTTGATGAGCAGGTCGATAATGCTGAGGATCTTGCCTTGTCTGATCCAAACAAAAAGCGTCGGTTGGATATTTTGGAGTTTCGTCGCAGTGTCATCGCGCTGCGCCGCTATTTGCTCCCGCAACGTGAGACGTTAATGACGCTAAGTCGATTGCGAACAGATATGTTCACAGATGAACAGCAGCAGGGGTTTTTAGATCAATATTATCGCGCGGCGCGTATTTGCGACTCACTTGATGCCCTTCGAGAGCGCCTGAGCCTCATCCAAGAAGAGATTACGGCGGTAATTTCGGACCGTATGAATCAGAACATGTATGTTCTGTCGATCATCTCACTCGTTTTTCTTCCGCTGGGCTTTCTGACGGGACTATTTGGGATAAATGTTGGCGGCATGCCGATGGTAACAGATGGCGGCGGCGCACTGGCACCGCTTGGATTTGCGATAGTTGTTGGTCTTTGCATTGTCTGCGCGGTTGGCATCATCGTTGTGATGCGTATTAAGAAATGGATTTGACTGAGAAATTTGTCCACAGGCCACTTGCACTGCGCGCGCGGATAGCATAGGACGCGTCAACTTTCCGGCGCCCGAGGCGCAACTAAATTTAGGAGATCCGTTATGGCGGTCCCAAAGAGTAAGATTTCAAATTCACGTCGTGGCATGCGCCGCGCACACGATTCGCTAACCGCAACAAACTATGTTGAAGACAAAGATAGCGGCGAGCTTCGCCGTCAGCACCACATTGATCTTAAGTCTGGCATGTATCGCGGACGTCAAATCCTTCAGCCAAAAGACTAAGGCTTGCAACACGAATAATGAATAGGCCGGCATTTGCTTCGGCCTATTTTTTTGTCTTTAGTTTCAAAGACGCCAGACAACCCAGAGAAAGACCCCAACATGGCCACTATTGAACATTTATTTGCCCGCGAAATCCTAGATAGTCGCGGCAATCCTACCGTCGAAGTCGAAGTCTTGCTCGAAGACGGCTCATTTGGTCGTGCGGCAGTTCCTTCCGGCGCGTCAACTGGCGCCTATGAAGCCGTCGAATTGCGTGATGGCGGCAAGCGCTATGGCGGTAAGGGCGTGCTCAAGGCTGTTCAGAATGTGAATACGACAATCGCCGACGCGCTTTATGGCTTCGAAGCCTCAGATCAGCGCGCGATTGATGCGCTCATGATTGACCTTGATGGCACAGACAACAAATCAAAGCTTGGCGCAAATGCGACGCTTGGTGTCTCGTTGGCTGTTGCCAAAGCTATGGCCGAATCGCAAAGCGCGCCGCTTTACCGCTACATCGGCGGCGTGAATGCAAATACGCTGCCCGTTCCTATGATGAATATCATCAATGGCGGCGAACATGCCGATAACCCCATCGATGTTCAAGAATTCATGGTCATGCCGGTCGGTGCGGCGACATTTTCCGAGGCACTACGCTGCGGCGCGGAAATCTTCCACGCGCTCAAGTCTAAGCTAAAAGCTGATGGTCACAATACCAATGTTGGCGATGAGGGCGGGTTTGCGCCGGGTCTATCATCTAGCCGCGCTGCGCTAGATTACATCATGAGCGCTGTCGAATCAGCAGGCTATAATCCGGGCAAAGACGTTCACCTTGCGCTTGATGTCGCGAGTTCTGAGTTTTTCAATGACGGCAAATATAATCTCAAAGGTGAAGGTAAGGTTTTATCATCGCCTGAGTTCGTTGATTATCTTGCCGCGCTCGCAGCCGATTATCCAATTATCTCTATCGAAGATGGTATGGACGAGGATGATTGGGATGGTTGGAAAGCTCTGACTGATAAAATCGGTGATAGCTGCCAGCTCGTTGGTGATGATCTGTTTGTGACGAACCCGAAGCGCCTCTCTCAAGGTATTGATCAAGGCGCGGCGAATTCAATCCTCGTAAAAGTCAATCAAATTGGGACATTGTCAGAGACTTTAGATGCTGTCGATCTCGCCCATCGTGCAGGCTACACGGCTGTAATGAGTCATCGTAGCGGCGAAACATCGGATTATACAATTGCGGATTTAGCTGTTGCGACCAATTGCGGGCAAATCAAAACAGGCAGCCTTGCGCGCTCTGATCGTCTCGCAAAATATAACCAGCTTCTTCGCATCGAAGAAGAACTGGGAACGCAAGCCCACTATGCGGGCATAAGCGTCCTTCCATAGCGACTTAATTTAACGATTTACTAACCATGACGCGGCAAATGTCGCGCCATGGTTAAGTCACTTTCATTTCTACGCCGGCATTTTATGCTGATCTGCATTGCGCTGCTCTATGCCTATTTGGCGATTCACATGATTAGTGGACGGCAAGGGATGTTTCAGATTGCAGAGAACCACGCGCAGATTTCTGATCTTCAAAATGATATTCTGGAAACTCAAGCCCAGCGCGTCAAATTAGAGCAACATGCCAACCAACTTCGTGCCAGGCATCTAGGCAAAGACCGCCTTGACGAAGAAAGTCGCCGTCATTTAGGTTTTTCACATGTGAACGACCTCGTGATTATTCTTGACGAATAGGCAATAACTTCGTCTAACCCTATCAAACAAATCTCACATTTATTTTACATGTGAACTAACTCTGTTTGACGAGGACATATGGCCGCGAAGAAAAAAGCCCCAGCGAAAAAGAAGTCTGCACCCAAAGCGCTCAAAACAACCAAAGATGAGCTGCTTGGATATTATAAGGATATGCTCCTTATCCGCCGTTTCGAAGAAAAGGCCGGACAGCTTTACGGAATGGGTTTGATCGCGGGTTTCTGCCATCTTTACATTGGCCAAGAAGCTGTTGTGACGGGTATTCGCGGCGTTATGAAAGAGGGCGACCAAATGATCACGGGATATCGTGATCACGGCCACATGCTTGCCTGCGGGATGGAAGCGCGCGGTGTTATGGCTGAGCTTACAGGCCGCGAAGGTGGATATAGCCGCGGCAAAGGCGGCTCCATGCACATGTTCTCGACTGAGAAGAAATTCTATGGCGGTCACGGTATTGTCGGCGCGCAGGTTCCGCTCGGCGCAGGCCTCGGCTTTGCTAATAAATATTTAGAAAATGGCGCGGTTAGCTTGGCCTTCTTCGGTGACGGAGCGGCCAACCAAGGTCAGGTCTATGAAACATTCAACATGGCTAAGCTCTGGAATCTGCCAGTCGTCTTTGTGATTGAAAACAATGAATATGCGATGGGAACATCTGTGAAACGGGCTTCCGCTGAAACGGAATTGTTCAAACGCGGCATTAGTTTTGAAATTGAAGGTCTCCAAGTGGACGGCATGAATGTGCTGGCCGTACGCGACGCTGCCAAGAAAGCCATCGATCATGCTCGAGCGGGCAAAGGTCCGATGATTTTGGAAATGAAAACTTACCGCTATCGCGGTCATTCCATGTCTGACCCTGCAAAATATCGTACTCGCGATGAAGTTAACGACATCCGCAGCGCGCGTGATCCAATTGATGCGGTCAAAGCGCGGTTAGAGGCCGAAGGTTGGGCGAATACAGACGCGCTCAAAGCGATTGATAAAGAGATTAAAGCCGTTGTGAATGATAGTGCAGAATTTGCGCAAACTTCACCTGAGCCGGACCCAAGCGAACTTTACACTGATGTATTGCTAGAGGCGTAGATATGACGATTTTATCTTATCTGATTTTGAGCGCGGCTTTATTCGTCGTGATGATTACTGTGCAAGCCCTATTCGGTATGAAGCAATATGGTCTCGTGCCGCTTGCCGGCGCTCGCGATGTAATGGCTGAGCCGAATGTGATGAGTGCGCGTGCCAAACGCGCTAATCAAAACATGGTCGAAGCCATGGTGATATTCGTGCCGCTGGCCGCAGTCGCGCTGCAAGCTAATGTTGTTGGCGCCACACTCGGTGCGGCTGTTTTTTTCTGGGGGCGCGTGGCTTACGCGCCGCTGTATTGGTTTGGCGTGCCGTGGGCGCGCACATTAGCTTGGGCTGTGTCTATCATTGGCCTGATTATGATGTTTTTAAATCTTTTGCCCCTTATTTAGGACGACCCCATGGCAATTAATATTCAAATGCCCGCACTTTCTCCGACAATGGAGGAAGGCACACTTTCAAAATGGCTCGTTAAAAAGGGCGACAGCGTGACATCCGGCGATATTCTGGCCGAGATTGAAACGGATAAAGCCACAATGGAAGTCGAGTCGATCGACGAAGGCATTGTTGGCGAGATTGTGGTTGAAGAAGGCGCGCAAAATGTCAAAGTCGGCGCAGTGATCCTGCGCCTCTTAGAGGACGGCGAAGATGAGAGCGCGCTTGAGGGCGGCTCAGATGACGCTCCTGCAGCTAAGGCCGAAGAGGCAGCGCCAGCGCCCGAAGCTAAGGCTGAGCCTGCGCCAAAAGTGAAGACAGTTCTTAGCGACCCCGATATTCCAACGAATATTGCGATGAAAGAGACAACAGTACGCGACGCGCTGCGCGATGCCATGGCCGAAGAAATGCGCCGTGACCCGGCCGTGTTCATCATGGGCGAAGAAGTCGCCGAATATCAGGGCGCTTACAAGGTGACGCGCGAGCTTTTGCAGGAATTTGGAAGCCAGCGCGTTGTTGATACGCCGATCACCGAGCATGGTTTTGCCGGTATTGGCGTCGGCGCAGCTATGGGCGGACTTCGCCCGATTGTTGAATTCATGACGTGGAACTTTGCGATGCAAGCCATTGATCATATTATCAATTCTGCCGCCAAAACACTGTATATGTCCGGCGGTCAAATGCGCTGTCCGATTGTTTTCCGCGGCCCAAACGGCGCGGCCTCTCGCGTGGGCGCGCAGCATAGCCATGATTATTCTAGCTGGTACTCCAATGTTCCAGGCCTGAAAGTCGTTGCGCCGTATGACGCTGCCGATGCCAAAGGTCTGTTAAAGGCCGCTATCCGCGATCCAAATCCAGTTGTCTTCCTCGAGCATGAATTGCTTTACGGGGAGAGCTTTGACGTGCCGGATATGGATGATTTCCTTATTCCCATCGGCAAAGCCAAAGTGCGCCGCGAAGGCGCAGATGTTACACTCGTTACGCATAGCCGTATGGTTGGGCGCTGCCTTGATGCGGCCGAGACCCTGGCAGAGCAGGGCATTGACGCCGAAGTCATCGACCTACGCACGCTTCGCCCGCTTGATACCGATACGGTGATTGAGAGCGTGAAGAAAACCAATCGCCTCGTTTGCGCCGAAGAAGGCTGGGGCCAATCCGGTATAGGCGCAGAAATCGCTGCCCGCGTTGTGGCAGAAGCCTTCGACTATCTCGACGCCCCGCCCGCCCGCGTGTTCCAAAAAGACGTGCCGTTGCCATATGCCGCGAATTTGGAAGCGCTAAGTTTGCCGAATGCCAATGATGTGGTCGAGGCGGCGAAGAAGGTTTGTTATGTGGAGGAGTAATGGATGTTCAGAGACGTCATAAATAAACTGAAAAATTCTAGAAAAACCCAGGCTGAATTGGCAAAAGAAAGTTGGAGCATTCATAGTTTTGCTGAGTATATCTCGGATCATCCTGATAGGCTCTCTTGCGATAAAACGGTTTTTCTAATTGAGAGCGCAATTAGGGGTATTACAAGTATAAGCATTGCGGAAGACTTGGTTGAGTCCGATTTAACAAACACTCTTCCATCAAAAGTAATTGATGAACTTATTGAGGCGCATGAGATCAATGTGTTTCGTAATTTATTAGGCAGTCATTTGCAAAGAGAAGAAGAAGACCTACGAACTCTAGGGGGTATGCATGCTGGTATGTTTCTAAAGACTTTGTGGCGTTCAGTAGTCGAAAAAATAGAATTTGGAGAGAGTGACAAACTTAATAAATGCAAGAATGTTCTTGATATAATTTTTTACAAACCAATGAACTGGTCTGTTAGACTTTAGTTACTATTTTTAGCGATCATCACCATAAAGATATAATATGCCCATTGAAATCCTAATGCCCGCCTTATCTCCGACAATGGAAGAAGGTACCCTGTCGAAATGGCTCAAGAAAGAGGGTGACACCGTAAGTTCGGGCGACCTTTTGGCCGAGATTGAAACGGATAAAGCGACGATGGAAATTGAAGCTGTCGAGGAAGGCACGCTTGCTAAAATCCTCGT
>CALLBH010000153.1 GCA_938001945.1 uncultured Robiginitomaculum sp. | reverse complement strand
GCCATCGGGATTAGAATGCACGATAAGGTCCATGCCGACTTCTTTGGCGCGGCGATCGCGAAAGCCGATCATTTCCTTGAACTTCCATGTTGTATCAACATGCATCAGCGGGAAGGGCGGGCGTGACGGGAAGAAGGCTTTCTCAGCCAAATGCAGCATCACCGAGCTATCTTTACCAACAGAATAAAGCATGACCGGATTTTCGCACATCGCCGCGACTTCGCGCATGATGTGAATGGACTCAGCTTCTAAGCGGTCCAAATGGGTCAGGTTGATGCTGGCATCAACAGCGCCTTCGGCTTCAAGACGGGAAAGCTCGGCTTGCGCTTTTTCAAGCGTCTTAAGTGTGCATTGTCCGCCCTCTTTAAGGCGGGCTAGGCCTTTGCCATCATTAAGCAATTTGCGCGAGACAGTCGATAAAGACTGGCCTGTTTTAGTTGCATGCGCTTCTGCGCGGGCAACGAAGTCTTCGATTTGCGTCATAATATATTGGGACAAGTCCCACCTTCAATTCACAATTGAAGGTCTAAATACACAAATAGGCGTAAAAATAAAGTTTTTTAGACATTAAATTCGATTAATCGTGGGATATAACCCACGAATGATCTGAATTACGCTAAATCTGCTAGATATTGGGCCTCAGCGGCGCAGCAAAAAATGTGATAGAAGGTGCTGGATGACATATTATGGCTGGTAATCACGCCGTCAGCGTCGCGTTGGTCGTGCCAACCGCCCATAACGGGGGTGTCTAAATAATAGTGGAACATCTTGTCGATCATCTGCGCGGCATTGTCATATCCGTCCGCTTGACCTGCACGGGCGCGGGCAACATTGGCTTTGATATATTCGGTTTGCGGCCACAGGCGACTTTCGCCCTTGGTCACAGTTCCATCAATTGTGCACTCATTAATGATGAGGCCTGTTTTCGGATTTGTGCCAAGCTTCACACCCGCCTGATACAGCTTCTCGGCATATTTGGCGGTGTCATTGCCGGAGAGGCGCGCATACCAATGGATCAGCCAAGCCCATTCCATCATGTGACCCGGTTCCGTCAGGTGACCTATTTTGCTGTCCGGGCTCCAGTCCTGCTCAAAAAACTCAAGCAGGGTTTGGCTTCTAGGTTCAAAGAAATGGGCTTCGAACATGCCAAAGATATGATCGGCGAGGTCTAGATATTGCGGATCTTTGGTCGCCTCAAAAGCGGCCAGAAAGGCTTCGAATAAATGCATATGCGGGTTTTGCCGGCGCGGCGTCGAGGCAGGAATGCCTTCGCGCCAACCCGCATTATCGGCTTTCACATGGGTGTTCAGAAAATTCAGCGTATCGTCCAGCATGGCTTTTGCGGCGTCGTGACCAAAGGCGCGGTAGCGCCAAGATGAAGCAAGGATAAGAAAAGCTTGGGCATATGTATCGCGCCATCCATCATGCAGACTGCTATCGGGATTAAGCAAATGCGCGCAACCGGCAAAATCACCACCGGCAATATCTTCGCCGCCCTGCAGCCCTTTAGTTATCAGGTAATCCCAGCCATGATGAGCTACGCCTTCGGCCTTGTCATACCATCCCATATGGGCGGCGTGCGCAAAGACGTAACACTGACGGGCCTGCACCCGAACACGGCGCAGCGAACCGTGATCAGGGGTAGCGTCCATGCCAATGCTCTCCCAAAACCCGCCGGACGGATCGACGCCCTTTGTGCCCCAAAGGGGAAGCGCGTGGTCTTTGCACCACGCGGTCAAGCGAGCAGATTGTGTTTGAAAATCTGTCATGGCGATATTGGCTCCCTTAGAGGAGCTCGGTTTTTTCTTTTTCTTTTAAGAATGTCACGATTTTTTTGACGTCTTGCGTATGGTTTTTATGTGTAACCAAAACGGCATCATCCATCGCGATAACGATCAGGTTTTTAATTCCGATTGTTGCAATAAATGGCCCGTCGCTGCGCACATAACAATTATCGCTATCGATCATGCGCACATCCCCGACAGAAGCAGATTCTTTGGTGGAACGTTCAATCATGAACTCACTAATGGCAGACCATGATCCAATATCATTCCATCCCGCCCGCACGGGGTCGACCACAGCAGCGTAGGATGTTTTCTCCATGATCGCGATGTCAATCGGCTCACTGCGGCATTTGGCAAAATCATCTTCATTCAGCAAATGGCAAATGCCTGTTGTCTTGGCATTATCCAGCGCGACGATGCTGTCTTTGAAAATATCATCCGCGTGCTCGGCGTAATCTTTCATCAAGCGTTTAACGTCGAATAAGAAGATACCTGCATTCCAAGAATATTCGCCTGTGGACAAATATTGCTTGGCGGTAAATTCATTGGGTTTTTCTTTGAAGTCTTGAATTTTATAGACATCATCGACAATTTTCTCGCCGCGGTGAATATAGCCAAACCCTGTATCGGGGCCAGTTGGCTCAATACCCAGTGTCATCAAGTGCCCCGTGACTGCAACAGGCGTCGCTTTTTCAATGGCGTGCCAGAACTCGTCAGGGTCTTCGATATGGTGATCGGCAGGCAGCAAAAGGATCAGCGCGTCAGGATCGATGCGGTGCACGAATTCTGCGGCAATCGCGCCAACGGCGGCTGTATTACGGCCCATCGGCTCTAGGATAATCGCCGTTAGGGGAATGTCGAACTGTTTGGCTTGGGCCTGAATTAAATCCTCATGGCCATTGGCGCAGATGATGATTGGGTCGGCGACAGTATTATTCCCGCTTTCGCGCATGCGAATGAGCGTTTCAGCGAACATCGTATTTTCAACGACCATCGCATGATACTGTTTGGGCGATTTTTTACGAGAGACAGGCCAAAGGCGCGTGCCCGCGCCGCCGGACATGATAACAGGATAAATCGTGGTCATGGTGATACCTTTGGTCGGTCGTTGCGTCGGGGCGGCTATCTATAGCTTCTGGTCGTATTCGCCGATTTCGTCATATTTGGCGAGACGCGCTTCGATCTCGCGGAACATGCCGATTTTGGCCTCCTCGGATGTGGGGCTTTCAACCACAACGACCAAGTTCGGCGTATTCGAGCTCGCGCGAACAAGGCCCCATGTGCCGTCCTCTAGAACAATACGCACGCCATTCACGGTGACCAGGTCTTTGATGTTTTGGCCCATAATCTTGCCGCCGGATTTGGCAAGGTCTTTATATTCGGCGATGACCTTTTCGACGACGCCATATTTGGTTTCATCCGCGCAGAACGGCGACATGGTCGGGCTGCCCCATGTTGTGGGCAAGTCGCGGCGCATATCGGCCATGGTCATGTCGGGGCTGCGGTCTAGCATTTGCAAAATGGCGATGGCCGACAAGATGCCATCATCATAGCCGCGCCCGACAGGCGCGTTAAAGAAATAGTGGCCGGACTTCTCAAGTCCTGCGAGCGCGTTCAGTTCTTTGGTGCGCGATTTAATATAACTGTGGCCTGTTTTCCAATAATCAGTCTTGGCGCCATTAGCGATCAATACAGGATCCGTCAGGAACAGACCTGTTGATTTCACATCAACAACGAATTGCGCATTTTTATGTTGCGTAGACAAATCACGCGCAATCATAACGCCGACTTTATCGGCAAAGATTTCTTCACCCTCATTGTCCACAACGCCGCAACGATCACCGTCGCCGTCAAATCCAACGCCAATATCCGCGCCGTGCTTGAGGACGCTGTCGCGCATAGCGTGAAGCATTTTCATATCTTCGGGGTTTGGATTGTAATTTGGGAAGGTGTTGTCCAAATCGCATTCAACGGCGATGACTTCCGCGCCGATTTTCTCGAGCACTTGCGGCGCAAATGCGCCCGCTGTGCCATTGCCGCACGCTGCGACGACTTTGATATTATTCTTAAGCTTAATACCTTTGGCCAGATCATTCATGTAAATCTGCCCAAAGCCTTCAACGAATTGATAGCCGCCGCCCATGCGCGAGACGCTTTCGCCGTTCAGGACGATTTCTTTCAGGCGAGACATTTCTGACGGCCCAAATGTCAGCGGCTTGTCGACGCCCATTTTTACGCCCGTCCAGCCATTACTATTATGACTAGCTGTCACCATCGCGACAGCGGGGCAATCCAGCTCAAATTGCGCGAAATAGGCCATAGGCGACAGCGCCATGCCAATATCAACGACATCAACGCCCGCGCTCATCAGGCCCAAAATCAGGGCTTGTTTGATCGACAGGGAGTAGTGACGAAAATCATGACCCACAACGATCTTGGGTTTCACGCCCAATTCGTGGATAAGCGTGCCGAGGCCCGCGCCCAGGGCCTGAACGCCGTATAGGTTCAGATCCGGCGCTTTGGCATTATCCTGCGTTCCGAACCACCAACGGGCATCATATTCGCGAAAGCCTGTCGGTTTGACCAAGGCGTTATTTTCAAAATCTATGGTATTGCGGTCAATTTGCGGAAACGGTTTACGGCTCATATTCATTATCCTCTGACGCGGATATTGAATGACAATATCCGCAGTAATTGTGCTTCACGCTCTATATTGCGCTAGATGTCAGCAATGTGACCTTAATCTCGCCTGAACCAAAAAAGGACAATACGAGCGCCCACGCCGTTGACGGGTGAATTAAAGTCCGAATGTGCAAAAATCAAGCCACTTTGCCGCACTGAAGCTGCGCCGGGAATCCGCGCATTTAAGCGACGCGATACAAGATCAGACGACTTGTTGGAAAGAACTGCACGCTGCCGCTCACGCCGTTGAAAATCGTACGGATATGTAGCGTATCGCCGGCGTTAAATGAAATCAGCGCGGCGTCATTGACTGTCGTAATATTGGCATCGGCCGTGACTGCGCTGACGGATTGCCCCATTGTTCCATTTTTATAGGCTTTGAGGCGCACAATCGTGACTCCGGCTGAGACGCTACGGATCACAAGGCCGAGCTGCACCATATAAATACCTGTGACGGGAACTGTATATTCACTTAGCGCGCCGTCAAAACCATTATGCGTGTCTAGCCCTGCCGATAGGTCGATGCGGTCATTTGTGCTGTAGGATGTATCTGCGCTGGCAATGTTGGCCATTAGGCATGGTTTATCATCGAGAGACAGGACGGGACTATTCTTGACCGTGAGCGGGTGAAACATCTCGACAACGTCACGCGCTTTACTGATAGTCATGGCGGTGCTGAATTGACTTCCATCGGTAGAGGTTTTCAGTGAAAACTCATCATCTCCCAACAGCCCGAATTCCGCGCGGTCTTGATAGTCATCTTGAAAAACGACCGATGCCGAATGGCTGGCGGTTTTTTTATTGATGATGCTTCGCGCATCACCACTTCCCGGGGTCACGTCATCATGGCTCAGTAACGCTGAATCTGATTTGACGGCAAAGCGGTTCACAGTGTCAGCGCTTGTATTAATGCCCAGTTGGTCTGTCGCGGCAATTTGCGTCTCAAGCGGTGCCCAGCCATAGGCGCCGAAGACAACAATCTGGTCTTCGGCTTTCACCCAAACCCGAAATCCAATCTGCGGCGTGACGGTTTCCCAATAGCCATCGGTAAAGATGGCGATCGTGTTTTCTGTTAGATTGCCCCAATCCGCTCCACTTGAAGAAGCGGGTAGGATATAGGCATCACCCTCGCTTGGGGAGGTTGGCTGCGCGCTTACATCTCTCGCCTCCACGCAGCCTTGAACCATCACATCAAGCCTGCGCAGACTATCATTCAGCGTGACGTGTTTTTGGGCTTGGGAGGGTGAAATATAAGGCAAGCTGAGACGCGAAGATGATGACATGGGATAATCCTGAAGAGCGGTTAAATTGAGGTTCACTCTATGGCGATTTTTCAAATCAAGGATGTATTTCCGGCGCCGCGTCATTTGTTTGCCGACTGACTTGCTCTATCTCACTGTTTTGAACAGTGAAACGATGGTTGCACGGCTATGCTCAAGGCGTTAATCAAGTTCAAATTTCAGGGATAGAGTTAAAGGTTCACGGCAAAATGCTTTTTACATCACCCGTATTTCTATTCATATTTCTTCCCGCCTTCCTGCTGTGCTATTTCCTGCTCGGCCGCCGCAATATTATCATCCTTGCCTTTTCGATGTTCTTCTACTTTTACGGCGAAGGTTGGATCGTGGCTTTGCTCGGGATTTCAGTGTTCATCGCATGGTTGCATGGCTGGCTGTTATCAAAATATGG